>NZ_JEMO01000019.1:0-244632 GCF_000582475.1 Nesterenkonia sp. AN1 | reverse complement strand
CGCCAGAGACGAGTTCGAGTCGTTCGCAGGGATCATTCACCGAGTATTTGGTGAGTCTTCATTGCAGGACGGCGCACTGGTCATCGAGTCAGGACGGCGGAAACGCCGAATTGACGAAGCGGAAGCTTGTTGGTAAGCTTACAAAGTTGCTTCGGAGCGATTCAGAGAAAAACTTCTGATGGTGCCGGTAGCGGTTGTTGTTTGAGAACTCAATAGTGTGCCAAGTTTGTTGATACCAAATTATTTATTTGGTTATAACAGCGACATTATCACCCCCGTGATGGTGTCGCAAATTTAGCCAAGGATTCATTAACTGGTGTCTGTCGTTGGTGATGGATGGATCGTGAGGGCCCTGTTTTTCTGGCAGGGTCTGGTCTGTTTGTTGTTGATGGTGGATGCTTTCTCTTATTAATTTTTTTAATGGAGAGTTTGATCCTGGCTCAGGATGAACGCTGGCGGCGTGCTTAACACATGCAAGTCGAACGATGAAGACCGTGCTTGCACGGTTGGATTAGTGGCGAACGGGTGAGTATCACGTGAGTAACCTTCCCTTGACTCTGGGATAAGCCCGGGAAACTGGGTCTAATACCGGATACGACCAGTCCTCGCATGGGGTGCTGGTGGAAAGATTTATCGGTCTTGGATGGACTCGCGGCCTATCAGCTTGTTGGTGAGGTAATAGCTCACCAAGGCGATGACGGGTAGCCGGCCTGAGAGGGTGACCGGCCACACTGGGACTGAGACACGGCCCAGACTCCTACGGGAGGCAGCAGTGGGGAATATTGCACAATGGGCGAAAGCCTGATGCAGCGACGCCGCGTGCGGGATGACGGCCTTCGGGTTGTAAACCGCTTTCAGCAGGGAAGAAGCGCAAGTGACGGTACCTGCAGAAGAAGCGCCGGCTAACTACGTGCCAGCAGCCGCGGTAATACGTAGGGCGCGAGCGTTATCCGGAATTATTGGGCGTAAAGAGCTCGTAGGCGGTTTGTCACGTCTGCTGTGAAAGCCCGGGGCTCAACCCCGGGTGTGCAGTGGGTACGGGCAGACTAGAGTGCAGTAGGGGAGACTGGAATTCCTGGTGTAGCGGTGAAATGCGCAGATATCAGGAGGAACACCGATGGCGAAGGCAGGTCTCTGGGCTGTTACTGACGCTGAGGAGCGAAAGCATGGGGAGCGAACAGGATTAGATACCCTGGTAGTCCATGCCGTAAACGTTGGGCACTAGGTGTGGGGGACATTCCACGTTTTCCGCGCCGTAGCTAACGCATTAAGTGCCCCGCCTGGGGAGTACGGCCGCAAGGCTAAAACTCAAAGGAATTGACGGGGGCCCGCACAAGCGGCGGAGCATGCGGATTAATTCGATGCAACGCGAAGAACCTTACCAAGGCTTGACATGGACCGGACCGCTGCAGAGATGCAGCTTCCCTTCGGGGTCGGTTCACAGGTGGTGCATGGTTGTCGTCAGCTCGTGTCGTGAGATGTTGGGTTAAGTCCCGCAACGAGCGCAACCCCTATCCTATGTTGCCAGCACGTAATGGTGGGGACTCATGGGAGACTGCCGGGGTCAACTCGGAGGAAGGTGGGGACGACGTCAAATCATCATGCCCCTTATGTCTTGGGCTTCACGCATGCTACAATGGCCGGTACAATGGGTTGCGATACTGTGAGGTGGAGCTAATCCCTAAAAGCCGGTCTCAGTTCGGATCGAAGTCTGCAACTCGACTTCGTGAAGTTGGAGTCGCTAGTAATCGCAGATCAGCAACGCTGCGGTGAATACGTTCCCGGGCCTTGTACACACCGCCCGTCAAGTCACGAAAGTGGGTAACACCCGAAGCCGGTGGCCTAACCCTTGTGGGGGGAGCCGTCGAAGGTGGGACTCGCGATTGGGACTAAGTCGTAACAAGGTAGCCGTACCGGAAGGTGCGGCTGGATCACCTCCTTTCTAAGGAGCAGGACCCGAGTCGGGTCCGCCATTTAATGTCACCGTTCGTGTGACTGGTGGTTTGCTCAAGGGTGGAATATCAACGAATCGTCATCACGGTCTTGGCACTGGTTTCTCCGGTACGCCTGTCTTACTCACCTTGTGTGGGTGGTCGGGTCGGAAAGAGAGCTGGTGTCTTTTGTCTGTGGTGCTTGGCACACTGTTGGGTCCTGAGACAACAATGGTTGTTTCATGATCTGGCCCTCGGCTTCAGGTAGCCGGCCCGCTTTTGTGGGTTGGTGATGGTGGTGGGGGTTGTTGTTTGGGAACTGCATAGTGGACGCGAGCATCTTTGTTCTTTTGAACAAAATACTCGAATCATGCTGGTCATGCCTTTGGTGTGGCTGGTGTTTTTTGTGTCAATTTTTAGTCGAGCGCTTATGGTGAGTGTCATCGCAGCTACTGTGATGATGTTTGTAAGTGTTTAAGGGCGCATGGTGAATGCCTTGGTAGTAGGAGCCGATGAAGGACGTGGGATCTGCGATAAGCCTGGTGGAGTTGATAACCGAGCGTTGATACCAGGATTTCCGAATGGGGAAACCCCGCATGCCGTGATGGTGTGTGACCTCCGGTTGAATGTATAGACCGGTTGGAGGGAACGTCGGGAAGTGAAACATCTCAGTACCGACAGGAAGAGAAAACAATGTAGTGATTCTGTGAGTAGTGGCGAGCGAAAGCGGATGGGGCTAAACCGGTTGCGTGTGATACCTGGTAGGGGTTGCGTGGCCGGGGTTGTGGGACATCTCATTGAGGATCTACCAGTCCTTGGGGTTGAGGTGCGGGCGTATAGACGAAGAAGGTTGAGTCCTTCGCCGTAGAGGGTGTGAGTCCCGTAGTCGTAATGCGTTCCGCCGGCCTGTAGATGTATCCCGAGTAGCACGAGGCTCGAGGAATCTTGTGTGAATCAGCCAGGACCACCTGGTAAGCCTAAATACTACCTACTAACCGATAGTGAATCAGTACCGTGAGGGAATGGTGAAAAAGTACCCCCGGGAGGGGGAGTGAAAATAGTACCTGAAAACCATGTGCCTACAATCCGTCAAAGCATCCTATAGGGGGTGTGATGGCGTGCCTTTTTGAAGAATGAGCCTGCGAGTTAGTGCTCACGTGGCGAGGTTAACCCGGTAGTGGGGAAGCCGTAGCGAAAGCGAGTCTGAATAGGGCGTTTGAGTCGCTGGGTCTAGACCCGAAGCGGAGTGATCTACCCATGGCCAGGTTGAAGCGCGTGTAAGAGCGCGTGGAGGACCGAACCCACCTAGGTTGAAAACTGGGGGGATGAGCTGTGGGTAGGGGTGAAAGGCCAATCAAACTCCGTGATAGCTGGTTCTCCCCGAAATGCATTTAGGTGCAGCGTTGCGTGTTTCTTGCCGGAGGTAGAGCTACTGGATGGCCGATGGGCCCTACAAGGTTACTGACGTCAGCTAAACTCCGAATGCCGGTCAAGTGAGAGCGCAGCAGTGAGACTGTGGGGGATAAGCTTCATGGTCGAGAGGGAAACAGCCCAGACCACCAGTTAAGGTCCCTAAGCGTGTGCTAAGTGGGAAAGGATGTGGAGTTGCTTAGACAACCAGGAGGTTGGCTTAGAAGCAGCCACCCTTGAAAGAGTGCGTAATAGCTCACTGGTCAAGTGATTCCGCGCCGACAATTTAGCGGGGCTCAAGCACACCACCGAAACTGTGGCATTTAGTCCCTTGCGGACTGGATGGGTAGGGGAGCGTCGAACACTGCGGTGAAGCAGCAGCGTAAGCTCGTCTGTGGAGTGTGTTCGAGTGAGAATGCAGGCATGAGTAGCGAAAGACACGTGAGAAACGTGTCCGCCGAATGACTAAGGGTTCCAGGGTCAAGCTAATCTGCCCTGGGTTAGTCGGGACCTAAGGCGAGGCCGACAGGCGTAGTCGATGGACAACGGGTTGATATTCCCGTACCGGTATAAGACCGCCCATGGTGAACTGGTGATACTAACTGCCCGAATCGTGCTGGATTGGCCCCTTTGGGGGTCGACGTGTACGAGGAGCGCAGGACCTGAACCGGGGAGCCAAGCGTATTAACAGGTGTGACGCAGGAAGGTAGCTGAGCCCAGCGATGGTTGTCTGGGTCTAAGAGTGTAGCCCGAGTCCTAGGCAAATCCGGGACTCGTTATATGGGTGAGACTTGATGGGACTCCACTTTGTGGGGGATTCAGTGATCCTATGCTGCCAAGAAAAGCATCGACGCGAGGGCTTGTACCGCCCGTACCCATAACCGACACAGGTGGTCAGGTAGAGAATACTAAGGCGATCGAGAGAACCACGGTTAAGGAACTCGGCAAAATACCCCCGTAACTTCGGGAGAAGGGGGACCACCCTGGTGATCCAGGCTTGCTTTGGTGAGCTGGTGGTGGTCGCAGAGACCAGGGGGAAGCGACTGTTTACTAAAAACACAGGTCCGTGCGAAGTCGTAAGACGATGTATACGGACTGACTCCTGCCCGGTGCTGGAAGGTTAAGAGGAAGGGTTAGTCCTTGTGGCGAAGCTCTGAATTTAAGCCCCAGTAAACGGCGGTGGTAACTATAACCATCCTAAGGTAGCGAAATTCCTTGTCGGGTAAGTTCCGACCTGCACGAATGGAGTAACGACTTCCCCGCTGTCTCAACCGTGGACTCGGCGAAATTGCACTACGAGTAAAGATGCTCGTTACGCGCAGCAGGACGGAAAGACCCCGAGACCTTTACTATAGCTTGGTATTGGTGTTTGACATCACTTGTGTAGGATAGGTGGGAGACTTTGAAGCGGCCACGCTAGTGGTCGTGGAGTCATCGTTGAAATACCACTCTGGTGATGTTAGGCATCTAACTTCGGGCCCTGATCGGGTCCAGGGACAGTGCCTGGTGGGTAGTTTAACTGGGGCGGTTGCCTCCTAAAGAGTAACGGAGGCGCCCAAAGGTTCCCTCAGCCTGGTTGGCAATCAGGTGTCGAGTGTAAGTGCACAAGGGAGCTTGACTGTGAGAGCGGCAGCTCAAGCAGGAACGAAAGTTGGGACTAGTGATCCGGCGGCACCGTGTGGAAGGGCCGTCGCTCAACGGATAAAAGGTACCTCGGGGATAACAGGCTGATCCTGCCCAAGAGTCCATATCGACGGCATGGTTTGGCACCTCGATGTCGGCTCGTCGCATCCTGGGGCTGGAGTTGGTCCCAAGGGTTGGGCTGTTCGCCCATTAAAGCGGTACGCGAGCTGGGTTTAGAACGTCGTGAGACAGTTCGGTCCCTATCCGCTGCGCGCGCAGGAGATTTGAGAAGGTCTGTCCTTAGTACGAGAGGACCGGGACGGACGAACCTCTGGTGTGTCAGTTGTACTGCCAAGTGCACCGCTGATTAGCTACGTTCGGGATGGATAACCGCTGAAAGCATCTAAGTGGGAAGCCGGCTTCAAGATAAGATCTCCGTCACCTTTATGGTGTGAAGGCTCCCAGCTAGACTACTGGGTTGATAGGCCAGATGTGGAAGCGCAGCAATGCGTGAAGCTGACTGGTACTAATAAGCCGACCACTTACACCACACTCATCATGTGTGGGCTCGGTGAAGTTTCATTTGAACACTGCGTGTTCGCGTCCACTAGGCGGTTCTCTGCCAACAACCTCACGACACCCGTGTGGGCACATCCTCTTGTGGGGTGTGTGTGCGGGGTGTGTGGGTCAGAGACAGAACCCTGCCCCCGGTGTTTGTGGGGGTGGGGTGATAATTGAAGAGTGTTGTTGTGAGTTTAGGTTTACGACACTGGTCGAGTACCCCTCCACAAGTCCCAGAGTGTTCTGGGGTGTGTGGTGGTGTGGGAAAGGGTGCTGGTGTTGTTCTAGAGTTACGGCGGTCATAGCGTGGGGGAAACGCCCGGTCCCATCCCGAACCCGGAAGCTAAGGCCCACTGCGCCGATGGTACTGCACACTGGAGTGTGTGGGAGAGTAGGTCGCCGCCGGACACTATTTGGTAGAGAGGGTTCAAGCCCGGTCCCTTCGGGGACCGGGCTTGACCTGTATCCTGAGCAATTTTGGTCGCGCCGAGGGCTGCGTCATCGTTCTGAGGCGATCGGCCTAGTGCTGCTCAACAATGCGAGCGTTCCTCAGCAACAATGCGTCGCAGTGGTCCATTCATTCGGCCGCCCGGAGAGCTCTTCGGTGCGGCCTTTTTTGTGTTTCAGGGCGCATTCAATTCCGTGTCTGATCGTGCCCGATCCGTGCTTCGCACCCATAACTGCCGCCAGGCCGCCGGTGCCGCTGAAGGCGGTATCCTGGGATGGCCCTGCGCACGTAATCCAAGGAGAACCAAGAACCTATGCATGACGAGTCCTACGGCGACCGCCCAAGGCCCCCGCGCAACCCGCGCGACCTCCGCCGGTCCAACAGCGAGGATCGCACGCGTTCTCCCGAGATCGACGAGGATGTCACCGGCAAAGAGCTGGACCGGGCGGCCCTGTTGCAGCTGCGCACCCTGGACGACACGAACCGTCCCTGGGTGGCCAAGCACCTGGTGATGGCCGGCCGTCTGGTCGACATCGCCCCCGAGGTCGCGTTCCAGCACGCACTCGCCGCCTCCCGCCGCGGCGGACGCCTCGGCATCGTCCGCGAAGCCGTAGGTCTGACTGCCTATGCCGCCGGGGACTTCGCCGAGGCGCTGCGCGAGCTGCGCACCTACCGCCGGATCAGCGGCGACCAGACCCACCTGCCGGTCCTGGCCGACTGCGAACGCGGACTCGGCCGTCCCGAGAAGGCCATCGAGCTCTCCCAGTCCGAGGAGGTGGCCGCGCTGACCGGCCCGGTGCGCGCCGAGATGGCCATGGTCGTCTCCGGGGCGTACACCGATCTGGGGGACCACGCCTCAGCCGTGACCGCGCTGGAGGTCCCAGAGCTCGACATCAACCGGGCCTTCAGCTTCTCGCCCCGGCTCTTCACCGCCTACGCCGCGGTCCTTGAGACCGTGGGTCGGGAGGAGGAGGCCCAGCGCTGGCGCGAGCAGGCCTTCGCCGCAGAACGAGCCCTGGGCTCCGGGGCATTCGAAGATCCCGAGATCCTCGACTTCGACGATGAGCCTGCCGATCTGCCCAAGGTCAAGGACGTCCTGGGCCGTTCCAAGGGTCGCGATCAGGGCAGGGACCAGGACCGCCGGCGCGGAGGGCGTGCATGACCCCGAGTCTCCTCGACTCCTATGACGGAGTGCTCTTCGATCTCGACGGAGTTCTCTACGCCGGACCTCACGCGATCCCCGGGGCTGCACACGCCGTGGAACAGCTGGTGAGCCGGGGCGTGCCTCGCGGATACGTCACCAACAACGCCTCCCGCTCCGCCGAACAGGTCGCCACCCATCTCAACGAGCTGGGCATCCCTGCGCTGACCCATGAGGTCTTCGGGTCTGCCCCCGCAGGGATCGCCCTGCTCAGTGCGGCCCTGGATCCAGGCGCGAGTGTGCTGGTCACCGGCAGCCGGTACCTGCGCACTCTGGTTCAGGACGCTGGGTTCAGCATCGCCGAATCTGCGGCGGATCATCCTGCGGCAGTCATCCAGGGTTTTGACCCCACTCTTGGCTGGGCAGACCTCGCGGAGGCCGCCTATGCAGTGAACAACGGAGCCCAGTGGTTCGCCACCAACCTGGATCTCAGCATTCCCCGCGAGCGGGGGATCGCCCCAGGCAACGGCGCTCTGGTCGAGGCCGTGGGACGCGCCACCGGAAAGACTCCCACCGCGGCCGGCAAACCGGAACCGGTGATGTTCACCCAGGCGGCCGACTCGCTGAAGATGCAGCGACCCCTGGTGATCGGAGACCGGCTCGACACCGACGTGCTCGGCGGGAACAGGGCCGGCTTCGACACCGCGCTGGTCCTGACCGGGATCGACACTGCGGCCGCGGCCGAGCAGGCCCAGGACTCCATGCGGCCCGACTGGATCCTGGCTGAGCTCCGGCAGCTCTTCGACGGGTCCCACCGGGCGCTGCAGGAACCCGCCGGGACATGACCGAGCCGCACCAGCAGCCGCCGCACCACCAGCCGGAGCAGGACCAGCAGCGCTCCGAGGAGCCCACGCTGAGCCTCGACGAGCTCGAGACCGAGATTGCCCAGGCGGAGACCCTGAGCCAGGACCTGAACCAGCGGCTCAAGCAGACCGCGGAGGACCGCTGATGAGCGATGCACTCCGGCTGGACAAGGCCATGGTCGCCCGAGGACTTGTCCCCAGCCGCACTCGCGCCGGAGCACTGATCGCCCAGGGACAGGTCACTGTGGACGGAGCCGTCATCCACAAGGCCTCCACCCCCGTGAGGGCCCACCAGCCCATCGCGGTCGCGCACCAAGACCCCTGGGTCAGCCGCTCCGCGCATAAGCTCGACGGCGTCCTCACCGCCTCCCCGGAGATCGACGTTCAGGACCGCCGGTGTCTCGACGCCGGGGCCTCCACCGGCGGCTTCACCCAGGTGCTGCTCGAGCGCGGAGCCCGCGAGGTGGTCGCCGTCGACGTCGGGCACGACCAGCTGCACCCTCAGCTTGTTGCAGACCCCCGGGTGCAGAACCACGAAGGCCTGAACCTGCGCCGGCTCAAACCGGCGGACCTGGGGGAGCCCTTCGAGCTGATCGTCGCGGACCTCTCCTTCATCTCGCTGCGCCTGGTGATTCCCGCCCTGGCCGGACAGGCCGCCGAGGGTGCGGACCTGCTGCTCATGGTGAAGCCGCAGTTCGAGATCGGCCGCGAGCGGCTGGGCCGCACCGGGGTGGTCTCGAGCCCGCTGCTGCGCCGTGAGGCCGTCGAAGGGGTGCTCGCCGCGGCCCAGGCCCAACAGCTGCAGCTGATCGAGATCCACCGCTCCGGCCTGCCGGGACAGGACGGAAACGTCGAGTTCTTCGTGCACCTGCGCCGGGTCGAACATGCGGGGCCCGCCCCCGCCGAGGCGCAGCGGCTCAGGAGCGATAGGCTGGGCTCGGTCGAGTTCGACTGAAGGAGGCTCCATGACCAGAGAGATCCTGCTGCTTGCTCACACGGGTCGGCGCGATGCCGTGGAGGCGGCGGTCACCGTCGCCGAGCGGTTGCACAGCGCCGGACTGCGCCCCGTGATGATGGAGCGGGACATCGCCTCCTTGAACCATGTCATCGGCGACCGGCTGCGCGAAGTGTCGCTTGCAGTGGCCGAACGCGAGGTGGCCCTGGCGGACTGCGAGGTCGGCATGGTGCTCGGCGGTGACGGGTCCATCCTGCGCGCCGCAGACCTGGTCCGCGGAGCCGGACTGCCGCTGATGGGCGTCAACCTCGGCCACGTCGGCTTCCTCGCTGAATCCGAACGCACCGAACTCGACGCCTCCGTGCAGTGGGTGGTGGACCAGAACTACACCGTGGAGCGCCGGATGGCGCTGGACGTGCAGGTCTGGCACGCCGGACGCCACGTGGGCAGCAGCTGGGCGCTGAACGAGGCCAGCATCGAGAAGCAGTCCCGTGAACGCATGATCGACCTGATCATCGAGATCGACGGCAGGCCCGTCTCCGCATTCGGCTGCGACGGGGTGGTCATGGCCACCCCCACCGGCTCCACCGCCTACGCCTTCTCCGCCGGAGGACCGGTGGTCTGGCCCGAGGTCCAGGCCCTGGTGATGGTGCCGATCTCCGCCCACGCGCTGTTCTCCCGCCCGCTGGTGACCGATCCCGATTCGATCATGGCCGTTGAGGTCCTGCAGCGCGAGGACGAACAAGGCGTGCTCTGGTGCGACGGCCGCCGCTTCATGGAGCTGCCCCCGGGCTCCCGGGTGGAGGTCACCCGCTCCGCCGAACCGGTGCTGCTGGCCAGGGTGCACCAGACGCCCTTCTCCGAACGGCTCGTCGACAAGTTCAACCTGCCCACCAGCGGCTGGCGCGGACCCGTGGACCCGGCCAACCAGGTCGAGACCCCCGACGCGTTCCACCGCGGAGAGGTGGCGAAGCGGTGATCGACTACGTCACCATCCGCGACCTCGGCGTGATCGAACACGCCGAGCTCCCACTCAACGCCGGGCTCAACGTGGTCACCGGTGAGACAGCGCCGGCAAGACCATGGTGGTCACCGCGCTGGGACTGCTGCTCGGTGCTCGCGCCGAGGCCGCCGCCATCCGATCCGGCGCCCCCCAGGCCGTGGTGGACGCCGGGCTCACCGTGCCGGCCAGACACCGCTGCGTGGGACTCGCCCGCGAGGCCGGCGCCTGGCTGCAGACCCCCGAAGACACGGCACAGGCCGACCAGACAGCCGACGGCGCAGGTGCAGCCGAGGCCGCAGGCACAGCCGGCAACACAGATCCTGCAGACGCGGAGGATCCGGCCTCCGCAGACCAACCAGACGCGGCCGATCCAGCCTCCGCAGACCAACCAGACGCGGCCGATCCAGCCTCCGCAGACCAGCCGGGGGAGGTCGAGATCCTGCTCGGGCGCACGCTCAGCGCCAAGGGCCGCAGCCGCGCCAGCGTGAGCGGACGCAACGTGCCCATCGCGCTGCTCGGAGAGATCGGCAGCTCCCTGGTCACCGTGCACGGGCAGAGCGACCAGCTGCGGCTGCGCTCCACCACCGCCCAGCGCCGCGCCCTGGACCGGTACGCCGGGGTCGAGTTCGCCGCCGCGCTCGCGCAGTACAAGCAGAAGTTCACCGGCTACCAGGTCAAGGTCGCTGAGCTCGAGGAGATCACCACCAACGAGCGTGAACGACGCCGGGAGGCCGAGCAGCTCCAGCTCGCCCTGGAACAGATCGACGCCGTGGAGCCGCTGCCCGGGGAGGATCACGAGCTGAAGACCGAGTCGCTGAAGCTGGAGAACGTCGAGGGCCTGCGCGAGGCCGCCCGCTCCGCCCAGCTGGCCCTCTCCGGACCCGATGCCGCCGAGGCGCTGGATGACGTCCCCCACGCGGTGGCACTGGTCGAATCCGCCGCCACGGCCCTGGCCGCAGTGCGGGACCAGGACCAGGAGCTCGGCGAGATCGCCGAGCAGATCTCCTCGGTCTCCAGCCTGCTCAACGACGCCGCCTCCGAACTGGGCATCTATGCCGCGCATCTGGATGAATCCGGACCGGAGCGCCTCGCCGCGGTCCACCAGCGCAGAGCCGACCTTGAACGACTGATCCGGCTCTACGGACCCGACATCGACGCCGTGCTGGTCTGGGCGCAGGAAGCCCGCGCCCGGCTGCACAATCTGCAGTCCGACTCCGACCGGATCGAAGAGCTCAGCGCCGAGCTCGAGGAGCTGCAGGCGCGGCTGTGGACCGAGGCCGAAGAGCTGCGTCGTCGTCGGACCGAGGCCGGAGCGCAGCTCGGAGCCGCCGTCGGTGACGAGCTGGCGGCACTGGCCATGCCGCGGGCGCGGATGGTCCTGGAGGTCACCGAGACCGCCGAGCTGGGACCAGAGGGCGCCGACACCGTCGCGATGCTCCTGGCCCCGCACCCGGGTGCCGATCCGCTGCCGCTGGGCAAGGGCGCCTCCGGAGGTGAGCTCTCCCGGGTGATGTTGGCCCTGGAGGTGGTCCTCGCCGAGGGCTCCGAGACCGAGACCTTCATCTTCGACGAGGTCGACGCCGGGGTGGGCGGCAAGGCGGCCGTGCAGATCGGACGCCGGCTCGCGATGCTCGCCAAGCACCGCCAGGTCATCGTGGTCACCCACCTGCCCCAGGTCGCGGCCTACGCGCAGAACCACATCCGGGTGTTCAAAGCCTCGGTGCGCGATGATTCAGCCTCCGGCGGCTTCACCGCCTCCGACGTCACCGCCCTGGACGAGGAGCAGCGGGTCAGCGAACTGGCCCGGATGCTGGCCGGACAGGAAGACTCCGAATCGGCCCGCGCCCACGCCCGGGAGCTGATCAGCGCAGCCGCTGCGCCCTAGCTCACGTCCGTGGCACTACATCCAGCTCCCGTTCACTGTTAGGATCGAACTCCGTGGTGCAGAGAAACAGTTCCAGGAACCAGACCAGCCTCCCTACTAGTCGACAGATCTTTGTCACAGGAGGTGTGGTCTCCTCCCTCGGCAAGGGTCTGACCGCCTCCTCCCTGGGGCATCTGCTCCGGGCCCGTGGCCTCTCCGTGGTCATGCAGAAGCTCGATCCCTATCTCAATGTGGATCCCGGCACGATGAACCCGTTCCAGCACGGCGAGGTCTTCGTCACCGAAGACGGCGCCGAGACGGACCTGGACATCGGACACTACGAGCGTTTCCTCGATGAGAATCTCGACGGGCTCAACAACGTGACCACCGGTCAGATCTACTCCACGGTCATCGAGAAGGAACGCCGCGGCGACTATCTCGGCGACACCGTGCAGGTCATCCCGCACATCACCGACGAGATCAAGCGCCGGATGCGGCTGCCCGCCGAGGGCAAGGACGCCCCGGATGTGATCATCACCGAGATCGGCGGCACCGTCGGGGACATCGAGTCCCAGCCGTTCCTCGAAGCCGCCCGCCAGGTCCGCCAAGACATCGGCCGGCAGAACGTCTTCTTCCTCCATGTCTCCCTGGTGCCCTACATCGGCCCCAGCCAGGAGCTCAAGACCAAGCCCACCCAGCACTCGGTGGCCGCGCTGCGCTCGATCGGCATCCAGCCCGACGGGATCGTGCTGCGCAGCGACCGCGAGCTGCCCGCAGAGATCCGCGGCAAGATCTCGCGGATGTGCGACGTGGCAGAGGACGCGGTCATCAACTGCGCCGACGCCCCGAGCATCTACGACATCCCGCGGATCCTGCACCGCCAGGCGATGGACGCCTACGTGGTCCAGGCGCTGGACCTGAAGTTCAAGGACGTGGACTGGTCCAAGTGGTCCAAGCTGCTTAACGTGGTGCACAACCCGGACCACGAGATCGAGGTGGCGCTGGTCGGCAAGTACATCGACCTGCCCGATGCCTACCTCTCGGTCACCGAGGCGCTGCGCGCCGGCGGCTTCGCGCACAGCACCAAGACCAAGATCCGCTGGGTCGCCTCTGACCTGTGCGCCTCCGAGGAGGGCGCGGCCAAGGCGCTGGAGGGCGTGGACGCGATCTGCGTGCCCGGCGGCTTCGGCGTGCGCGGACTCGACGGCAAGATCGGCGCGCTGCGCCATGCCCGAGTCCACGGCATCCCGGCGCTGGGCCTGTGCCTGGGTCTGCAGACCATGGTCATCGAATACGCCCGCAATGTGCTGGGCCTGAGCGAGGCGAGCTCCACCGAGTTCGATCCGCAGACGGCCTACCCGGTGATCGCCACCATGGCCGAGCAGGAGGCCATCGTCGAGGGCGCCGGGGACCTGGGCGGCACCATGCGCCTGGGCTCCTACGAGGCGAAGCTCACCGAGGGCTCCGTGGTCGCCGAGACCTACGGCAGCACCGAGATCACCGAGCGGCACCGGCACCGCTACGAGGTCAACAACACCTACCGCGAGCAGCTCGCCGAGGCGGGGCTGGTCTTCTCCGGCACCTCCCCGGACGGCACGCTCGTGGAGTTCGTGGAGCTGCCCAAGGAGACGCACCCGTACTACGTCTCCACCCAGGCGCACCCCGAGCTGAAGTCCCGCCCGACCAACGCCCACCCGCTCTTCGCCGGCCTGATCCGCGCGGGACTGGACCGGCAGCTCGCCCAGGGCGGACGCGGCTAACACCATGGCCGACCAGGACGGTTCCGCCGCTCCTGATCATGCACGGGAACGGCACCTCCAGCGACGCGCGGAGGTGCGTCCTCGTCTGTGGGGGCCGAGATCGAGGACTACCTCACCCACCTCAGGATCGAGCGCGGCTCCGCGGCGAACACGCTGAGCTCCTACCGCAACGACCTGCTGCGCTACGGGGCGTTCCTTCTCGAGCGCGAGATCACCGCGCTGCGCGCCATCGACGAGACGCTGATCGCGGACTTCCTGCAGCGGCTGAGCACCGGCGACGACGGCGGCTCGGCCCTGTCCCAGCGCTCGATGGCCCGGGTACTGGCCTCGGTGCGCGGAGCACACCGGTATTGGGCCGGGGAGGGCCGGACCACCCACGACCCGGCCAAACATGTCGCCGCACCCAAGCCGCGCCAGTCCCTGCCCAAGGCGCTCAGCGTGGACGAGGTCACCCGACTGCTCGACGCGCCCAGCCGGGACACCGAGCTGGGCCGCCGCGATCGGGCGCTGCTGGAGTTCCTCTACGCCACCGGCGCGCGGATCACCGAGGCGGTGAGCCTGGACGTCGATGACATCCACGAGATCCGCGCCGCTCCGGTCGGTGCTGGCGGCGCCCCGACGACGCCGGGCTCTTCAGCCGAGCCGGGCTCGTCAGCAGGGCCGGGCTCGTCAGCAGAGCCGGGCGGGACGGACGGGCTGGTGATCGTGCGGGTGACCGGCAAGGGCGATAAGCAGCGGATGGTGCCGGTGGGGCGCTATGCCCAGCAGGCGATCAACGACTATCTCACCGCTGGCCGGCCGGGCCTGGCCGCGCGGATCGGACGCCGCGCGCCGTCGCCCGGGCTGTTCCTGAACAAGCTCGGCGGCAGACTCTCCCGGCAGTCGGCCTGGACCGTGCTGCAGAACCACGCCGCCGCCGCAGAGATCACCCAGGAGGTCTCCCCGCACACGCTGCGCCACTCCTGCGCGACCCACCTGCTCGAAGGCGGCGCCGGGATCCGACTGGTCCAGGAGATGCTGGGCCACGCCTCGGTGACCACCACGCAGATCTACACGAAGGTCACCGCCGAGGCGCTGCAGGAGAGCTACGCCACCGCCCACCCGCGCGCCCGCTAGACGCGCGCCCACCGAGGCGCATTCCCGGGCCCACCCGCGTTTATGAGCCAACCCGCGTCTATGGGTCGCTAACGGGTGGAATGACGCCTGCTGCGTGCGCCATTCCACCCGTTATCGCCCCAGGATGGTGGTTCCTCGAGGTGATGCCTCAGAGGTGGCGCTCGTCCGGCCCGTTATAGGCGCTCAGCGGGCGGATCAGCGCGTTGTTCGCGCGCTGCTCCGCGATATGCGCCGTCCAACCGGTGATCCGCGCAGCGATGAACAGCGGGGTGAACATCTCGGTGTCGAATCCCATCAGGTGATAGGTCGGCCCGGTGGGGTAGTCCAGGTTGGGCAGGATGTTCTTGGCCTCGCCCATCGCGGCTTCGAGCCCGTCGTAGAGGCCCATCAGCTCGCCGCGGCCGTAGTACTCCACCATCGCGTCCAGCGCCTGCTTCATGGTCGGCACCCGGGAGTCCCCGGACTTGTAGACCCGGTGGCCGAAGCCCATCACCTTGCGCTTCTCGGTCAGGGCCTGCTCCATCCAGGCTTTGGCCCGGGCCGCAGCATCCTCGCGGGTCTCGGCCGGGTCGATGCCGATCTCCTCGAAGGTATGCATCACCGCCTCGTTGGCACCGCCGTGCAGCGGGCCCTTGAGCGCACCGATCGCCGCGGTGACCGCCGAGTGCAGATCCGCCAGGGTGGAGGTCACCACCCGTGCGGTGAAGGTCGAGGCATTGAAGGAGTGCTCGGCGTAGAGCACCATCGAGACGCGGAAGGCGTCGACCACCTCCTCGGGGGCCTCCTCGCCGAAGGTCATCCAGAGGAAGTTCTGCGAATAGTCCAGATCCTGGCGCGGCTCGACCAGCTCCAGACCCCGACGGCGGCGCTGGTCATAGGCGACCACGGCGGGGAACGCGGCGAAGAGCTCCTTGGCCTTGGTCAGCTCTGCCTCGGGTGAGGAGTCCTCCGAGAGCGGGTGGTTCGCGCCGAGCACCGAGACCGCCGTGCGCCCGACATCCATCGGGTGGCAGTCCAGGGGCAGCAGGTCGATCGCGGAGCGGACCCGGGGGTCCAGCGCGCGGTGGGAGCGCTCGAAGTCGCGGAACTCCTGCTTCTCGGCCGCGCTGGGCAGCTCGCCGTTCCAGAGCAGCAGCGCCACCTCTTCGAAGGAGAGCGCTGCGGCCAGCTCCTGCACCGGGTAGCCCCGGTAGAGCAGCGAGTTCGATTCGGGGTTCACCTTTGAGACGGCGGTGTGATCTGCGACCACACCAGCCAGTCCCTTATAGATCTGCTCGGTCATGCGTGACCTCCTTGGGTCATTGCGGGGTCTCTAGGTGTTCAGCTCGTGCACGTCAGGGACGTCGAAATTGAAGATCCCGGTATCGAAGGCGTTGTATCCCTCGTAGTCGACCAGATCGTAGAGCCGTGCTCGGGTCATCATCTGATCCACTGCGGCCTCCTGGGAACCTTCAGCGGCCAGGGTGTCCAGCGTGCGTTCGATCGCGCCCATCGCCGAGCGCAGCGAGGTCACCGGATAGATCACCATGGCGACCCCGGTCTCGGCGAGCTGATCGCGGGTGAACAGCGGGGACTTCCCGAACTCGGTCATGTTCGCGAGCACCGGGACGTCCACCGCAGCGCAGACCGCGGCGAACTCGCTGAGGTCCTTCATCGCCTCCGGGAAGATCGCGTCCGCCCCGGCGTCGACCAGGGCCTTGGCCCGCTCGATCGCGGCGTCGAGACCTTCGACGGCGCGCAGGTCGGTGCGCGCCATGATCAGGAAGTTCTCATCACGCCGTCCGCGGGCGGCCGCAGCCACCCGCTTCGTGGCGGTCTGCAGGTCCACCAGGTTCTTCCCGTCCAGGTGTCCGCAGCGCTTGGGGTTGAACTGGTCCTCGATATGACAGCCCGCGAGTCCGGCGTCCTCGAGCTCCTGGACCGAGCGTGCCACGTTCATCGGTTCCCCGAATCCGGTGTCGGCGTCGACCAGGGCCGGCAGATTGGTGGCCCGGGCGATCTGCCCGGCCCGCTGGGCGACCTCGCTCAGCGTGGTCAGCCCGATATCGGGCAGGCCCAGCTCGTTGGCCAGGACCGCGCCGGAGATGTAGATCCCGTCGAAGCCCTTCTGCTCGATCAGCGGGGCCGAGAGCGGGGTGAAGGTGCCCGGGAACTGACGCGCCGCGCCGGGGGTGAGCATGGCGCGCAGATCAAGCCGCTTCTGCGCGGGGGTGATGGTGGAATACAGCATGGCCTAGAACAGTCCCTTCGGTGAGGCGGAGGGGTCGATGACCCCGGTGGCCGCGAAGATGTTGAGCTGATCGAGCTGACCGGCCGGGATCGTCTCCAGACCCTCGGCCGCGCCGAGGAAGCGCTCGATCTCCGCCTCGGCGATCACACCCTCCGCCAGGCTGCGGAACTTCGCGATGTACTGCTCCCGAGCGAAGGGCCTCGCGCCCAGCGGGTGGGCGTCGGCCACGGCGATCTCATCGGTGATCACCTCGCCGGTGTGCAGTCGGATCTCCACGGACCCGCCGAAGGCCTTCTCTGCGATATCGGTGGAGTGGTACCGCCGGGTCCATTCCGGGTCCTCCTCGGTGGTGACCTTGTGCCAGAGCGCGACGGTGTCCTCGCGCTGCGCGCGCTCCGGGGTGTAGGAGTCCACGTGATGCCAGGCGCCGTCCTGCAGCGCCACGGTGAAGATATACGGGATGGAGTGATCCAGCGTCTCGCGGGAGGCGGTGGGATCGTACTTCTGCGGGTCGTTCGCCCCGGAGCCGATCACGTAGTGGGTGTGATGGCTGGTGCGGATCAGCACCGAGTCCACCTGCGCAGGGTCGGTGACCTGCGGGTGGGCGTGATGCAGCCGGCGAGCCAGATCGATCCAGGCCTGCGCCTGGTACTCCGCGGAGTGCTCCTTGGTATAGGTGTCCAGGATCGCCCGCTTGGACTCCCCGCGCTCTGGCAGCGGCACCTCGTAGGAGGCGTCCGGCCCGTCGAGCAGCCAGGCGATGACCCCGTCCTCGCCCTCATAGATCGGCACCGGGGAGGTCTGCCCGCGCATCGCGCGATCCACGGATTCCACGGCCATCTTCGCGGCGAAGGCCGGGGCGTGGGCCTTCCAGGTGGAGATCTCGCCCTTGCGGGACTGCCGGGTCGCGGTGGTGGTGTGCAGCGCCTGGCCCACAGCCTGGAAGATCGTCTCGGCGTCGAGATCGAGCAGGGTGCCGATGCCGGCCGCGGCGGAGGGTCCGAGGTGCGCCACGTGGTCGATCTTGTGCTTGTGCAGCGAGATCGCCTTGACCAGGTCCACCTGGATCTCGTAACCGGTGGCGATGCCACGGATCAGCTCCGGTCCGGAGGCTCCGGTGTGCTGGGCCGCGGCCAGCAAGGCCGGAATGTTGTCCCCTGGGTGGGAGTACTCGGCGGCCAGGAAGGTGTCGTGATAATCCAGCTCGCGCACGGCGACACCATTGGCCCAGGCGGCCCACTCGGGGCTGGTCTTCGTCTCGATGCCGAAGATCGAGGCGCCGGAACCGTTGGCGGAGACCGAATGGTCCAGCGCCTGAGCGCGCGCGGCGACGATCGGGGCCCGATTCAGCGAGGCCACCGCCACCGACGCGTTGTCGATGATCCGGTTGATCACCATCTCGGTGACCTCCGCATCCACCTCCACCGGGTCGACGGCGACCTGGGCGATCTTCCAGGCGAGCTGGTCCTGCCGGGGAAGGTTCTCGTCACTGCGGTAGACCCGTACGTTATGCGTGATCATGCTGGTGGTTCCTCTCGATTCGGAGTCAGGCGTCGTTGCTGCTGTGTTGTGCCGTGGCGTGCTGGGCGGTCTCGGGTTGAATTCTCTCGGGCTGGATTCTCTTGTGCTGGGCCGTGATGTAGGCGAGGCTGCGGCGCAGATGGATCAGCATCGCGGCGCCCGCGGTGTCGGGGTCTCCGGAGGCGATGGCGGTGCACACCTCGCGGTGCTCCCGGGCCGAGGCCGCCAGTCGTTCGGGCGCGTGCTGAGAGAGCCGTCGGGCCCGGACCAGGTGGGCGCGCATGCTGCGCAGAGCCAGACTCAGATAGGGATTGGCCACCGCCTCGGAGACCGCCTCGTCGAGCTCCTCGGTGAGCGCGTAGTAGTGCTCGTCGGCCTGGGCCGGATCCCGCTCGCGCTGACGCGCGCGAAGCGTCTGCTCCGCCGCGGTGAAGCGCTCCGCGAGCGCAGTGAACCGAACCGGGTCTCCACGTTCTGCCGCGAGCCGCGCCGACTGGACCTCCAGCGGAAGCCGGAGCTCGAAGAGCAGATCCACGTCTGCCGCCGAGATCGAGCTGACCACCGTGCCCCGCCCTCGGGTCTGGCCGGCGAGGCCGTCGGCGATCAGCCGGGACAACGCCTCACGCAGCGGGGTGCGGGAGAGGCCGAGCCGCTCCGCCTGCTCGACCTCGCCGAGCAGGGTCCCCGGGGTCAGCACCCCGTCGAGGATCTCCTGCCGCAAGGTGTCGTAGGCACGGTCGCTGGCACGCATGACTTGATTGTATACATCGACACGGACTCCAGACAGTGTTCCGGGTGAAAATTCGATGAACACCGGAGATTTGTATACATGGGCCTTTACCTTCTGTGAGGCAGGTCATACCCTGGAAGGTGTCACGCCTCCCCGTCGATGAGCAGGAGCATTCCCATGACCGGTCCGTCCTATCGCGAGCTGCACGCCCGATCGTTGGCCGAGCGCGAGGAGTTCTGGCTCGACGCCGCCGCCCAGATCGACTGGGACCGCGCCCCGGAGCGCGCCCTGGATGACTCTGCGGCACCGATCTATCGCTGGTTCCCCGACGCGAGGCTGAATCTGAGCTACAACTGCCTGGACCGCCACGTCGAGGCCGGACGCGGAGACCAGGCCGCGCTGATCTATGACTCCGCCGTGACCGGGACCGTGCACAGCTACAGCTATGCCGAGCTCACCGCGGAGGTGGCGCAGTGCGCCGGGATGCTCACCGAGCTCGGCGTGGGCGCCGGGGACCGGGTCATCATCTATCTGCCGATGATCCCGCAGGCCCCCATCGCGATGCTCGCCTGCGCGCGGATCGGCGCGGTGCACTCGGTGGTCTTCGGCGGGTTCGCCGCCAAGGAGCTCGCCTCCCGCATCGACGACGCCTCGCCGGACGTCCTGCTCACGGCCACCGGAGGCATCGAGCCCACCCGGAAGGTCGAATACCTGCCCACCGTGGCCGAGGCGCTGCGCCTGGCCACGCACCAGGTCCGCCACGTGGTGGTCCAGGAGCGCGAGGGCTTCGTCCACGGCCTGCAGGAGTTCACCGCAGATTCCGCAGATTCCGCTTCAGACCAGGGGAGCGCGGCGAGCGCGGACCGTGCCGCGGCATGGCACGACTGGGCCGCGCGCTCCGCCCAGGCGCAGCCCGCCGCCCCCGTCACGGTGCGCGCCACCGACCCGCTCTACGTCCTCTACACCTCCGGGACCACCGGTCGACCCAAGGGCGTGGTCCGGGACCAGGGTGGCACCGCCGTCGCGCTGAGCTGGTCGATGCAGGCGATCTACGACGTCGGCCCGGGGGAGACCATGTTCACCGCCTCCGACGTCGGCTGGGTGGTCGGGCATTCCTTCATCGTCTACGGACCGCTGCTGGTCGGGGCGACCACGGTGCTCTACGAGGGCAAACCCGTGGGCACCCCGGACGCCGGCGCGTTCTGGCGGATGATTCAGCAGCACCGAATCACCGCGCTGTTCACCGCGCCCACGGCGCTGCGCGCGATCCGCAAGATCGACCCGGAAGCGGCGCTGGTCGCCGACTACGACATCTCCTCGCTGCGGCACCTCTACGCCGCCGGAGAACGGCTGGACCCGGTCACCCAGCGCTGGATCACCGAGGCCCTGAGGGTCCCGGTGATCGACAACTGGTGGCAGACCGAGACCGGCTGGCCGATCGCGGCCAACCCGGTGGGGATCGAGGCGCTCGCGGTCAAGGAGGGCTCGGCCACCCTGCCGATGGCCGGCTACGACGTGGTGATCCTCGACGCCACCGGGGAGGAGCTGCCGCCGGGGGAGGAGGGCAACATCGCGCTGCGACTGCCGATGCCCCCGGGCACCCTGCCCACGCTCTGGGGTGATGACCAGCGCTACATCGACTCCTACCTCGCGGCGTTCCCCGGGTTCTACGCCACCGGGGACTCCGGCTACCTGGATCCTGACGGCTACCTCTTCGTGATGGGGCGCACCGATGACGTGATCAACGTGGCCGGCCACCGGCTCTCAGCCGGATCAATAGAAGCCGTGGTCGCCTCCCACCCGGCGGTCGCCGAATGCGCGGTGATCGGGCTGCAGGACGAGCTCAAGGGCCAGCGCGCCTCAGGCTTCGTAGTGCTCAAGTCCGGACGCACCGACGATCCGAAGATGCTGCAGGCCGAGCTGACCGCCCTGGTGCGCCGGGACATCGGTCCGGTGGCCGATTTCAAGACGGTCGCGGTGGTCGCCGCGCTGCCGAAGACCCGCTCAGGCAAGATCCTGCGCAAGACCATGCGACAGATCGCCGACGGCGAGCAGGCCCGGGTGCCCTCCACCATCGAGGACGCCTCGGTGCTCGATGATCTGATCCCGGTGCTGCGGCCCCGACGGTAGGCTTGTCGGCGGCGCGTGACCGCGCGCCGGGAGAGTCTCCGCAGCCTGGGCGCCGTGGAGGTGTCACGCGCAGCTGCTCACCGGCTGACGCAGAGGGAGAGCGATGGACCTGGCGCTGTTGGCGGTGGAGCTGCTGGGCACCTTCGCCTTCGCGGTCTCCGGGGCGCTGCTCGCCGCCCGCAAGGGCTTCGACGTCGTGGGTTCGCTGCTGCTGGCCTCCATGGCCGGACTCGGCGGCGGGGTCACACGAGACATCATCATCGGCCAGGGACCCCCGGCCGCCTTCCTGCAGCCGATCTACCTGGCCCCGGTGCTCCTCGCGGTGATCCTGGTGCTCACCGGGCTGCTCCATGAGACCCGGCTGCGCCGGACGCTGCTGGTCTTCGACGCCGTCGGCCTCTCGCTGTTCTGCCTCACCGGCACGGTCATCGCGTTCAACGCCGGGCTCAACGAGATCGCCTGCGTGCTGCTGGGGGTGACCACCGCAGTCGGCGGCGGGGCGATGCGTGACGTGGTGGCCAATGAGACCCCGCAGATCTTCAACCCGCGCGGGGTCTACGCGGTGCCGGCCATGTTCGGGGCCGGGCTGATGGTGATCGTGCTCAGCTACGAGCTGCCGCTGATCTGGGCCGGACTGGTGGTCTCCAGCCTGGTCTTCACGCTGCGGATGATCTCGCTCAAGCGGGGCTGGCGGGTGCCGCTGGCCGGACGCGGCTCCAGCGGCGGCGCGGCCTGAGCGCCTCCGCCGACGCCTGAACCGGCACCTGATCCGACGCCTGAACCGGCGCCTGAACCGGCCGTGCGGTGAACCTTCGAGTGCTACTTCGCCCGCGCATCTTGCCTGGCTCAGGACACGGGGTAACCTGGATAAGTTGTTGTCCGCAGGAGGAAGATGAGGGATCACGTGAGCGAGCCGGGTGCCCGGATGGGCGAAACGCCTGACCGGGAGGTCAACGCGTCGCAGGCCGACCAGCCGACCGAACTCTTCACCATCTACGGCGACGCGATCATGGGCCCCACCGGCCGGCCGAAGCATGACTTCGCCGAGCCCGACCCGCTGAGCAGCCACGGGCCCGCGCGCGTCATCGCGATGGTCAACCAGAAGGGCGGAGTCGGCAAGACCACCTCCGCGATCAACCTGGGAGCGGCGCTGGCCGAATACGGCCGCCGCGTGCTGATGGTGGACTTCGACCCGCAGGGCGCGCTCTCCGCCGGCTTCGGCACCAGCCCGCATGAGCTCGAGACCACGGTCTACAACGTGCTCATGGAGCGCGAGGTCAAGACCCGCGACGCGATCGTGTCCACCCACGTGGAGAACATCGACCTGCTCCCGGCCAACATCGACCTCTCCGCCGCCGAGGTGCAGCTGGTCAACGAGGTGGCCCGCGAACAGGTCCTGGATCGTGCGCTGCGCCAGGTCCGCAACGACTACGACGTCATCATCATCGACTGCCAGCCCTCGCTGGGTCTGCTCACCGTCAACGCGCTGACCGCCGCCCACGGCGTCGTCATCCCGCTGGAGGCCGAGTACTTCGCGCTGCGCGCTGTGGCGCTGCTGGTGGACACCATCGAGAAGGTCCAGGACCGGTTGAACCCGGACCTGGAGATCGACGGCGTGGTGGTCACCATGGTGGATCTGCGCACCCTGCATGCCCGGGAGGTCATCGCCAGGATCGTCGAGGCCTTCGGCGAGAAGGTCTTCGAGACCGTCATCAAACGCTCGGTGAAGTTCCCCGACGCCACCGTGGCCGCGGAGCCGATCACCGCCTACGCGCATAAGCATGAGGGTGCCAAGGCCTACCGGCAGCTGGCCCGAGAGCTGATCCTTCGAGGTGGATCGCCCTAGTGGCGCAGCCGGCAGCGGGCGCCGCGGCGCGTCCAGATGCCGACGCAGCCGGGGGCCTCGAGCAGCTCGGGACCGACTCCCGGCGCGATTCCACCGGATTCACCGTCTCGCTGACGAACTTCGACGGCCCCTTCGACCTGCTGCTGGGCCTGATCGCCAAGCGCGAGATGGACGTCACCGCGGTGGCGCTCGCCGCGGTGACCGACGAGTTCATCGGCTATGTGCGCGGACTCTCACACCATCAGGCGCTGGATGAGTCCTCGAACTTCATCCTGATCGCCGCCACGCTGCTGGACCTCAAGGCGGCGCAGCTGCTGCCCGGCGGAGAGGTCGAGTCCCAGGAGGATGTCGCCGCCCTGGAGGCCCGCGACCTGCTCTTCGCCCGCCTGCTGCAATACCGGGCGTCAAACACATCGCCGGACACATCGCCGAGCAGATCCAGGCGCACTCGGACCGCCTCCCGCGCCAGCCCGGGACCCACCCCGAGCTGGCCCAGCTGCTCCCGGAACTGGTCTTCAAGACCACCCCGGAGGACCTGAAGACCATCGCCGAGCGCGCCTTCGCCCGTCCGGCCATGGAGCCGGACCATATCCGGTTCGAGCATCTGCACTCCCACACGGTGGACATCCGGGCCGAGATGGCGGTGATGACTGCGCTGCTGCGTGAGGCCGGCGCGGCCAGCTTCACCGAGCTGATCCGCGAGTCCGAGAGCCGGCTCGTCGTCGTCGTGCGGTTCCTGGGGCTGCTGGAGCTCTACCGGGACCGCGACGTCGAGTTCGAACAGGACGCGCCGCTGGGCGAGCTGCGCGTCCTGTGGTCCGGGCCCGCCAGCGGTGAGATCGCGGCGCTGGACCGGGCGGCCGCGGAATGGGCGGAGCCGGAGTCCGGGCAGTCCCCGAGACCAGCCCCTGAGACGGAGGATGCCGATCATGGCTGAGCCGATCAGCGAGGACCTGCTCGCCGCCGCGGAGGCGGTGCTGATGATCACCGAGGAGCCGGTCACCGCCGTGGAGCTGGCCCAGGTGCTCGAGATCCCCGAACACCAGGTCGTCGCGGTGCTCGATGCGCTGCGCCTGGACCTCGACGGGATCAGCGAGGGCTCCCGGCGCCGCGGCTATGAGCTGCGCGAGATCGCCGGGGGATACCGCTACTACTCCCGCGCCGAGCACGCCGAGCAGGTCTCCGCCTTCGTCCTCGGCGGAGCCACCACCCGGCTCTCCCAGGCCGCACTCGAGACCCTGGCCGTGATCGCCTACCGGCAGCCGGTGGCCCGCTCCCAGGTCGCAGCGATCCGCGGGGTCAACGTCGACGGGGTGGTGCGCACCCTGGTCACCCGCGGCCTGGTGGACACCGCCGGGACCGATCCGCTCACCGGAGCCACCCTGTATGTCACCACCGCGGACCTGCTGGAACGGCTCGGGATCAACTCCGTGCAGGAGCTTCCCCAGCTCTCCCCACACCTGCCCGGCATCGAAGCCGCCGAGGAGCTGGGCCCGCAAGGCTGAGTGGCCGAACCGATTGGACACTCCCCATAGAATGGAGACCATGAATTCTTCGGGCCCAGACCGCCGCGCGCGCGAGGCGCAGCGGCGGGAGCCACGCGCTGCCACGGCAGCCCGCACCCCGAAGGCCGGTCAGTCCGGGGGACCGTTCTCCTCCGAGGACCCGCAGCGGATGATCTCCACCGGTCCCAGCCGGGCCAAGCCCCGCCGAGACGAGGCCGAGGAGAACTTCACCGCGGTCCATGACCCCGAAGGCGTCCGGCTGCAGAAGGTCCTGGCCCAGGCCGGCGTCGCCTCCCGGCGGGTCTGCGAGGCCTTGATCTCCGAGGGCCGGGTCGCGGTGGACGGCAAGGTCATCATCGAACCCGGCATCCGCGTGCGGCCCGAGAACGTGACCATCCATGTTGACGGCGTGCGGATCCAGCTCAGCGTGGAACACCAGTACGTGATGTTCAACAAGCCCACCGGCGTGGTCACCACCATGTCCGACCCGCACGGTCGCCCCTGCATCAATGACTACCTCACCGAGGAGATGCAGGCCGCCCGGCTCTTCCACGTCGGC
Source organism: Nesterenkonia sp. AN1 (assembly GCF_000582475.1). NCBI lineage: Bacteria > Bacillati > Actinomycetota > Actinomycetes > Micrococcales > Micrococcaceae > Nesterenkonia > Nesterenkonia sp. AN1. Next base: position 219,436 of record NZ_JEMO01000019.1, on the reverse strand, counting down.
CGCCTCGACGCCGAGACCGAGGGCCTGCTGCTGCTGACCAACGACGGCGAGCTGGCCAATAAGCTCACCCACCCCTCCTACGAGGTGCCCAAGACCTACGTGGTCGAGGTCGCCGGACCGGTGTACAAAGAGGTCGGCAAGAAGCTGCGCGCCGGGATCGAGCTGGAGGACGGGCCCATTGCGGTGGACGACTACCGGCAGCTGGGCAGCGACGGCCGCCGCACCATGATCCAGGTGACCCTGCACTCTGGACGCAACCGGATCGTGCGCCGGATCTTCGATCACGTCGGACACCCGGTGCTGCGCCTGGTGCGCACCGCGCTGGGCGAGATCACCATCGGCAACCAGCAGCAGGGCACCGTGCGCCCGCTGGGCCGGCTCGAGCTCGGCCACCTGCTCGAGCTGACCAGCCGCGACGCCACCGGCAGTGACGCCAGCGGCAGCGGCGCAGACACTAGCGGCAGCGACTCCAGCAGCAGCGACTCATCCGGCAGCCAGGCCGGCGAAAGCGGCGGCAGCGACGCAGACACACCCGACACCGGGGACGGCCCGCGATGAACCTGCTCACCGCCACACCGGACAGCGTGCGTCAGACCCCGACCGTGCTGATCCGCGGCACCGGGCTGCTCGGCACCAGCATCGGGCTCGGCCTGCGCGCCGACGGGCACCAGGTGCTGCTCTCGGACCCCTCTGCCACCGCACAGGCCATCGCCGCCGACATCGGCGCCGGCATCATCCTGGAGCAGGCCCCTGAGGGGAGCGACCCGGAGATCGTCATCGTCGCCGCACCCCCGGAGGCCACCGCTGCGGAGGTCGCGGCCGCGCTGATCCGGTTCCCCGACGCCGTCGTGCTCGACATCGCCTCCACCAAGTCCGAGATCCTCAGCCTGCTGCTGCACCGCACGCAGGACGAAGCCTCCGCGCTGACCCGGGCTGATCTGGGTCGCTATGTGGGCACCCACCCGATGGCGGGCCGGGAGAAGTCCGGGCCTGTAGCCGCGCGCGGTGAGCTCTTCACCTCGATGCCCTGGGTGATCTGCCCCGCGGTGGACCCGGTCACCGGAGACCAGCTCTCTGCCCCCGAGGCCGTGAAATGGGCCGGCGAGGTGGGACGCCGGCTCGGCGCCACGGTGCACCAGATGGACCCTGCCCGGCACGACGAATCCGTGGCGCTGATCTCACACCTGCCGCAGATCGCTGCCTCCCTGGTGGCCTCCCGGCTGCAGGACGCACCGGTCTCGGCGCTCGCGCTGGCCGGCAACGGGCTGCGCGACGTCACCCGGATCGCGGCCTCCGACCCAGGGCTGTGGGTGCAGATCCTCTCCTCCAACGCCCGTCCGGTGGTGGAGATCCTCTACGGACTCCGCGCCGACATGGAACGACTGATCAGCACCCTGGAGGCCCCGCGCGCTCCGGGCGGGCAGGCCGACATCGCCCAGCTGATCGCCGAGGGCAACTCCGGAGTCACCCGGGTGCCCGGCAAGCACGGCGCCCCACCGCAGTCCTTCACGGTGCTCACCGTGATCGTGGACGACAAGCCCGGACAGATCGCCGCGGTGCTCAATGACGTGGCCACCGTCGGGGTCAACGTCGAAGACCTCCGCATGGAGCACTCCGCCGGCCACCAGGTCGGCATGGTGGAGCTCTCCGTGCTGCCTGGACGGCGTGATGAGCTCGCCGAAGCCATGACGGAATTTGGATGGAAGGTAGTGCTCTCGTGAGTCAAAGACAGCGCCTGATCATTGCAGTGGACGGACCCTCGGGGTCCGGGAAGTCCAGCGTCTGCCGTGCGGTGGCCGGCCGGCTCGGCGCGGCCTACCTGGACACCGGAGCGATGTACCGCGCCGCCACCTGGTACTGCCTGGCCCAAGGGATAGACCTGGCCGACGAGCGGGCGGTGGCTGTGGCCGTGGGGGAGCTGCCGCTGACCATCTCCACCGACCCCGATCACCAGACCATCACCGTCGGGCAGAGCGATGTCACCGCGGCGATCCGCGAGACCCGGATCTCCGAGCGGGTCTCTGAGATCGCGACCAACCGCCCGGCCCGTGCGCTGCTGATCGCCGCTCAGCGCCGGATCATCGACGACTCCGGCTTCATCGTGGCCGAGGGTCGCGACATCACCACTGTGGTGGCCCCTGACGCGCAGGTGCGCGTGCTGCTCACCGCCTCCGCGGAGGCCCGGCTGCGCCGCCGTGGCCTGCAGCTGGGCGGCACTGAGACCGCCGAGGCGCTGCACCGCCAGGTGATCGCCCGCGACGCCCGCGACTCCACCGCGTCGAACTTCACCGAGGCAGCCGACGGCGTCGCCGTGCTGGACTCCTCGGACCTGACCTTTCAGGAGACCATCGACGCGCTGATCCAGCGCGTGGAACAGGCCTCCGACGAACCACTCTCGATCCCATCTGCAGGAGCATCCCGTGGCGAATCACGCTGAGAACAACCCCTCCGAGTCCCCGGAATACATTCCGGCCGTCGAGGACGACCGGTTGGCCGAACGACTGGCCTCCATCACCGAGGAGGAGGCCGAGGCGCGCGCCGCCGCGCTGCGCGCCGGACTCTCCGACTATGAGCTGGCCGAGGAAGACGCCGCCCTCCTGGACTATGACGAGGACGACGAGGACTACGAGCCCTATGTCGCGGCCCCGCCGGCCCTGGCCGTGATCGGGCGCCCCAACGTGGGCAAGTCCACGCTGGTCAACCGGATCACCCGCTCCAAGGAGGCCGTGGTCGAAGACGTGCCCGGCGTGACCCGCGACCGGGTCTCCTATGACGCGGAGTGGAACGGCAAGGACTTCACCCTGGTCGACACCGGCGGCTGGGAGCAGGACGCCCGCGGGATGCACAAGCGAGTCGCAGAACAGGCCGAGATGGCCGTGGACGAGGCCGACGCCGTGATCTTCGTGGTCGACGGACTCGTCGGGGCTACCGCCGTGGACGAAGCCGTGGTGCGGATGCTGCGGCGCAAGAAGAAGCCGGTGCTGCTGGTGGCCAACAAGGTCGACGCGCCCTCGCACATGAGCGAGGTCTACGCGCTCTGGAACCTCGGACTCGGCGAGCCCTATCCGGTCTCGGCGCTGCACGGCACCGGCACCGGTGACCTGCTCGACGCCGCCGTGAAGGCGCTCCCGGAGTTCGCCGAGCATGGCGGGATGATCCCCACCGGCGGTCCGCGCCGCGTGGCGCTGGTGGGGCGGCCCAATGTGGGCAAGTCCTCGCTGTTGAACAAGCTGGCAGGCTCCGAGCGCGTGGTCGTGGACTCCGTGGCCGGCACCACCATGGACCCGGTGGATGAGTTCATCGAGCTCGGCGGAGAGACCTGGCGCTTCGTGGACACCGCCGGCATCCGGCGTCGTCAGCACATGGCCTCAGGCTCCGAGTACTACGCGATGCTGCGCACCCAGCGCGCCCTGGACAAGGCCGAGGTCGCCGTGGTGCTGCTCTCGGTGGAGGAGCCGGTCTCCGAGCAGGATGTGCGGATCATCCAGATGGCCGTGGACTCCGGTCGCGCCCTGGTGGTGGCCTACAACAAATGGGACCTGATGGACGAGGAGCGCCGCTACTACCTCGAACGTGAAGTCACCCGAGACCTGGCGCACATCGCCTGGGCCCCGCGGGTCAACGTGTCCGCACTGACCGGCTGGCACAAGGACAAGCTCGCACCGGCGCTGGACACCGCGCTGACCAGCTGGGGCCGACGCATCTCCACCGGACGGCTCAACGCCTTCCTCGGCGAACTGGTCGCGGCCCATCCGCACCCGGTCCGCGGCGGCAAGCAGCCCCGGATCCTCTTCGCCACCCAGCCCTCCACAAAGCCCCCGCGCTTCGTGCTCTTCACCACCGGCTTCCTGGACCCGGGATACCGGCGCTACATCACCCGCCGGCTGCGTGAGACCTTCGACTTCACCGGCTCACCGATCGAGGTCTCCATGCGCGTGCGCGAGAAGCGCAAGCGCAAGTAGGCCGCGGCGTCCCGCAGGCCTAGCCTGCGGGGAGCACCGGACTTTGGACGAGGTCGCCCGATACTGGATCGCTCAGTACAGGGCGGCCTCGACGTCGCTGGTGATGCTGCTGATCGCGGTCCAGTCCGATCCCTCGGACATGATGGAGAGCACGTAGCTGCCCTGTGGGTGCCGCACGATCGCGGTGTCGTTGAGGTAGCCGTCGATGAAGCCCACCTTGTTCAGCACCGTTCCGGCGCTTCCGGCGCCGATGCCCTCGCGGAAGATGTTGGACTCCAGCGCGCCCAGCAGGCGTGATCGGCTTGCTTCGCTGATCTCCAGCGCACCGGACTCCAACCGGGTCATGAACGCGGTGAGGTCGTTGGCGGAGGTGCGCGCATAGGCCGGGATGAAGTCCGTGGCCGGGCCGCCGGTCTCCGCGGCGATGTCACGCAGTCCTTCCCAGCCGAGCTCCTCGCGGAAGTCATCGGCGCAGGGGTTGTCGCTGACCGAGAGCATATCGGCGAAGCAGGTGGCGCGATCGCGACCGCCGTCGATCGGGTCCGCCCAGTCCAGCTCCCCGGATTCGACTCGATCAAGGATCCCGTACGCGACGAAGACCTTGTAGGTGCTGGCGCTGACCCGGGATTCTCCGCCTGCGGTGGAACCGGTGCGGCCCTGGCCGCCCAGCTCTGCCACGCTGATCGAGATGTCGCCAGGGTAGTGGGCGGCGAGCTCCTCCAGGTAGTCGTCGAGATCACCGGTGAAGCTGGGGGCATCGGCCGGAGCCTCGGGTCTGACCGGCTCGGACTCATCAGGGGATGGTTCTTCGGGGGAGGGAGCGCTCGGAGCGGGATCCTCTTCAATCCCATCCTCTTCAAGGATGTCCTCTGCCCCGGCGTCTTCTGCACCAGCATCTTCCTCGCCGGCGCCTTCTTCGGCAGAGCCCTCCGGAGCGGGCTCGGCGGGGGTGTCCTGTTCCGTCGGCGCCTCAGCCTCGGCGTCGTCCTCACGCTCTTCGGTCCAGCCGTCCTGATCCCGAGCCGCCTCCTGTGCCGCCTGATCCTCCAGGCGCTGCCGCTCGATCTCCGCCTCGGCCTCGGCTTGTTCCGCCGCAAGCCGCGCCTCTTCGGCGGCAAGCTCCTCCTGGTGCTGCTGGTGCGCCGCCTCCAGGGCAGACGCGCCCTCGGCCGCCGCTGTCCGCTGGGACTCCCTGGCGCTCTTCACCTCCGCGGCGAGCGCCGGCAGCGGCGCCGCGTCCTCCCCGTCCTGCTCGGCCTGCTCGGTCGGTTCAGCCTGTTCGGCCTGCTCGGCGAGCGCCGGCTCGGCGGCTGCCTCCTGCGCCGGGGCGGGGTGGAAGACGGCAGGGCTGCAGGCGGTCATCAGGAGCGTGGCAGTGACAAGCCCCAGGGCTCGGTGCCCGAGGCGGCGCCGAGTGGGCCTGCCTCCCTGTCCACGATGGGGAAGGTGTTCGCGGGGAAGCATGGGGCTGATCGTATCCACGCATCATCGTCTGATCTGGGATTTCCGTGGTAGTCCTCGGGTCACGGTTCGGCAACCGGCGCAGCAGGCCCGGGACGCGACAAAGGCCGGGCGCTGGCTCAGGTCGCGCGGAACGGCGATGCTGCGCGGTGCGCCGAGGCCTGTTCCCGCTGCTGAGCCGTCAGTCGCAGCAGCGTCTTTGTGCCGGTGTCGAAGAAGGCCAGTTGGGTCTCGGCGATCACGCACCGGCTGCCGTCCACCCCGTCGCGGATCTCATAGGCCAGGGTCAGCCCCGCACCCTTGAGCTGGGTCACCCAGACATCGATCCGCGCGGGGACATCTCGATACTCCAGGCTGGCCAGGTAGCGCACCCGGTGTTCGACGACGAGCGCCTGAGCCTCGCGGGGGAGCTCGTTGAACAGCGGCGCCAATGGTTCCCCAACGGGGCTGCCGGTATGCGCCGGTGCTCCGAAAGCTCGGATGCGCGCCTCTTCGAGGAGCCGCAGCACCTCGACATTGTTGATGTGGCCATAGGCGTCCATATCGCCCCAGCGCAGCGGCACCTGGGTGCGCAGCCGCGGGCCGGTGTCATCTAGAGCAGGCGCGATCATGCCCGCCAGCCTAACCTGAGCGTGTCACCGGAGGAGCGGCGTGCGCCTCATCCGCGCGAGACTCGGCCGCGCAGCGCCCCGAAGGCCAGCGTGAAGCTCACCGAGCCCACAATGAGGATCGCCAGCAGCCCTGGCCACAGGTCCGCCCAGACCCAGCCCTCGGAGATCAGCGAACGCAGCGTTGCCAGCAGATAGGTGATCGGGTTGTAGTCCGCGATGGCCGCGAGCCAGCCGGTCAGTGCCTCCTGGGGCAGGAAGGAGGTGGTCAGGAAGGCGAAGGGAAAGAACAGCAGGAAGGAGGAGTTCACCGCGGCCGGGCTTCCGGTGCGCAGCGCGATGGCATAGGGGAACCCGGTGAACGCCAGGCCCCAGAGCCCTCCGATGAGCACGAAGGCGAGGACGCCGGAGACTCCCGTGGCGAACTCCACCCCGACGAAGAAGCCCAGGATCAGCACCGGCACACACAGGGCCATCACCAGCACCAGATCCGCGACCATCAGGCCCAGCAGCAGGGCGGTGCGGCTCATCGGTGTCAGCAGCAACCGGTCGAAGTAGCCGCTGCTGATATCGGTCACCAGGTCGCTCGCCCGGGAGACGCCGGTGACGGCGAAGACGATGGCCACCGGAAGCTGGAACGCTCGGAAGTCGGCCACGCCGATGCCTTCTGCCACGGGTTCCAGGGCGCCGATGTTCACCACGAAGAAGAACAGCGGGATGATCAGCGCAGGGATCACCGCGGCGGGATCTCGGGGGATGGCGCGCAGCGCCCTGTAGGAGACGGAGCTGAGGTCGCGCAGAAACCCGGCGCTCTTGGGTTCGATCCGGGTGGCTGGGGGCGTGATCGTGCTGGTGGACGAGTTCACTGGGGCTCCTGGAGATTCTGTGCCGCCGAGGCGCTGGCCATGAACGCGCTGGGGTCGGTGATGTGCTCCCCGGTCACGGAGAGGAAGACATCATCGAGCGAGGGTCGACGCAGGGACAGCTCCATGACCTGCGTGTCAGGGACCTGGGCCAGCGCGACGGCGATCGGGCTGATCGCCGAGGGGCCGTCGATGACGCTCAGGGTCAGCGTCGGCCCGTTGACCTCGACGCGTTCCACAAGCTCCAGCGACTCCAGGGCCCGCCCGGCGTCGGTCGCGTCCCCGGTGACGGTGACGATCACGACATCGGTGCCGATGGTGCGTTTGAGCTGGGCCGGGGTTCCTTCGGCGACCAGCTTGCCCTTGTTGATGATCCCCACCCGGTCCGCCAGCTCGTCGGCCTCTTCCAGGTACTGGGTGGTGAGGAAGACGGTCATTCCCAGCTCCTGGTTGAGTCTGCGCACCTCCTGCCACACCTTCGCCCGGCTCACCGGGTCCAGGCCGGTGGTGGGTTCGTCCAGGAACAGGACCTGCGGGTCATGGACCAGGGCGAGCGCGAGATCCAGCCGCCGCTTCATGCCCCCGGAGTAGGTGCCGATCCGGCGATCGAGTGCGGAGCCGATGTCGACGAGTTTGGTGAGCTGATCCACCCGAGCCTTGGTGGCCTTGGCCGTGAGCCCATAGAACCGGCCCTGCAGCGCGAGCATCTCCGCGCCGGTCTGCTTATCGTCCAGCGCAGCCTCCTGCAGGGCCACCCCGGCGCGGAGCCGCACCTCGCCGGGCTGGGACGCGACGTCGTAGCCGGCCACGGTGGCTCGACCGGCCGAGGGGGTGAGCAGGGTGCACAAGATCCGGGTCAGCGTGGACTTCCCCGCCCCGTTCGGCCCCAGGAACCCGTAGATCTCACTGGCCTTGACCTCGAGGCTGACGCCGTCTACCGCGCGCAGGTCCCCGAACCGGCGCTCCACGCCCTCCGCGCTGATAGCGATCTGACTCTGCGACATGGCGGCTCCCTATGAGGGTGTGAAGCAAAACGTGCCAGCGGTGGCTCACACCTGCGCCAGGCGCCCAGATCTCCGGGTGGACTCAGAATAGGAGCGCGAGCAGGGCACGGCAAGGCCCGTGGATCTGGAGATCTGGCCGGCTCGAGGAACCGGCGAGAATCGCCGGTGTGAGGATGGTCCTTGAAATAGTTGCATGGTGTGACCCTATACTGAGTGTGATCTGTATCACCAAGATACAAAATCAGATGAGCTGTATGAGGGAAAAGGCGTGCAGACTATGACAGCTAAAAATCGAAACCGCAGGTCCCGGACCGGTGTGGTGGGGCTCATTGCGGCCGGCTCGCTGCTGGCCACCAGCTGTGGCGGGGGCGACGCCGCCGGTGACGCGGGCGTAGATGCCGGCGAGCGTGACCTGGCGGCCATGGCTGACTTCGGGGCTGGGGACAGCTTCGTGGCCACCGAGCCCCTGGAGCTCTCGGTGCTCTACCGCAACAACCCCGACCATGGGTTGGACGACGAGTGGATGTTCTTCGAACACCTCGAGGAGAACCACAATGTATCGCTCTCGATCGTGGATGCGCCGCTGAGCGACTTCGAACAGCGGAGATCCCTGGTGATCGGTGCCGGAGACATGCCCGATTTCGTCCCGGTGACCTATCCCGGTCAGGAGGTGCCCTACATCTCTGGCGGGGCGCTGCTGCCGGTGAGCGATTATCTGGATCACATGCCCAACTTCACCGAGAAGCTCGACGCCTGGGATCTTCGTGAGGACTATGAGGCGCTCTACCAGGAGGACGGAAACGCCTACATCCTGCCTGGTCTGCTGGAGGATCCCTTCCAGCACTTCTCGCTGGTGGTCCGAGGTGACATCTGGGATGAGATGGGATTCGAGGAGCCCGAGACCTGGGAAGAGTTCGCGGACCAGCTGCGCGAGGTCAAGGAGGAGTACCCGGATTCGGTCCCGTACTCGGATCGCTGGGAGCTGCAGAGCACGCTGAACTTCGCCTCGGCGAACTTCAACACCGTGGCCGGCTGGGGCTACGGCGATGGCATCTACTTCGACCATGAGGCCGAAGAGTTCATCTACGCCGGAGCCTCCGATGAGTACCGCGAGCTCCTGGAGTTCTTCGCCGGCCTCCTCGAGGAGGGCCTGATGGACTCAGAGACCCTGACGCAGGATGATCGCATGGCCGAGCAGAAGTTCTCCTCCGGGAGCTCGCTGGCCATCGCGGGCAATGACGAGTCCACCCAGATCTACACCCGCGGATTCGATGAGCTCGGCACCGAGGGTGCCGAGGCGCGGCTCATCCCGATCCCCGGCGGCGAGGACGGGGACTTCGTTCACAGCGGAGCACGCTTCGACAGCGGGCTCGCCATCTCCTCCTCCATCGCGGAGGACGATGACTTCCTTGCCAAGCTGCAGTTCATCGACTGGCTGTACTACTCGGACGAGGGCCTGGAGTACGCCACCTGGGGCGTGGAGGGCGAGACCTACACGCTCAACGCCGATGGTGAACGCGAGCTGGACTCGAACATCGACCTCAACAGCCTGAACCCCGAGGCCGAGGAGCACCTGGTGCGGGACTACGGCTTCTCCAACCAGCCGTTCCTCCACGCGGTGGGTTCCACCACCGAGCTGGTGCACTCGACCTTCCGCCCGCATGTGGTCGAGTGGCAGGAGAAGATGCATGACAAGGAGGAGCTCCCGGTGACCCCGCCCTATCCGTTCACCGATCTCGAGCTGGAGCAGGCTGGCCTGCTGCAGACCACGCTGACGGACCATGTGCAGACCGCCTCCTCCCAGTTCATCCTGGGTCAGCGGTCCTTCGAGGACTGGGACGCCTATCTCGCCGAGCTGGAGAACCTGAACATGCAGCAGCTCGTGGACCTGGCGAATGAGGCCTATGAGCGGGCGCAGTGACCCTGAACGGTCGCGGCGTTAGCCTCCCGTAGCTGGGAGGGCGTGAAAAAGGGAAAGCCTCAAACCATCTGATGGTTTGAGGCTTTCCCTTTATGTGGTCGGGCTAGCGGGATTTGAACCCACGACCTTCCGTCCCCCAGACGGACGCGCTACCAAGCTGCGCTATAGCCCGAAATTCTTCCTGCAAACTCGCCGGAAGCACCAGGAAAGTCTACCGCATGATCCGGCTCAAGCGCGCATCGGGCTCAGCGCCCGGTGCTGCATCGAGTCCGAGAACAGGTGCGTGACCTGCAACGGCAGAGTCTGGCGGGTGGGACGCGGACGCATCTGCACCCCACCCACCAGACTCGTGCCTGCGGATCGATCAGCCCTTCGTGCTCTTCCGAGCCGAGCCCCAGATGTCGATGCCGCCGTCGACGGCGTGCTCATCGATCGCCTTCAGCTCTTCGGTGCTGAACGAGCGCTTCTCCAACGCGGCCAGGTTGGACTTGAGCTGCTCGGGCCGGCTGGCGCCGATCACCAGGGAGCTCACGCGGTCATCGCGCAGCGCCCAGGCCAGCGCCATCTGCGCCAGGCTCTGGCCGCGGTTCGAAGCGATCTCGTTGAGCGAGCGGATGTGTCCGAGGTTCTCTTCGGTCAGGAAGTCATCGCGGAACGAGCCCTTGGTCGCTGCGCGGGAGTCCGAGGGCACCCCGTCGAGATACTTATCGGTCAGCATGCCCTGGGCCAGTGCACTGAAGCCGATGACCCCGGCCCCGACCTCTTCGACGGCGTCGAGCAGGCCTTCGGTCTCGATCCAGCGGTTGAGCATCGAGTAGGAGGGCTGGTGGATCAGCAGCGGGGTTCCGAGGTCCTTCAAGATCGCGGCCGCCTTGATGGTGTCTTCCGCCGAGTAGGAGGAGATCCCGGCGTAGAGCGCCTTTCCGGAACGGACCGCCGCGTCCAGGGCGGACATGGTCTCCTCGAGGGGAGTGTCGGCGTCGGGGCGGTGGGAGTAGAAGATGTCCACGTAATCCAGTCCCATGCGGCTCAGTGACTGGTCCAGGCTGGTCAGCAGGTGCTTGCGGCTGCCGGAGGGGCCACCATAGGGGCCGGGCCACATGGTCCAGCCGGCCTTGGTGGAGATGACCAGCTCATCGCGCAGCCCGGCGAAGTCCTCGCGCAGGATCCGTCCGAAGTTGATCTCCGCCGAGCCTGGGGGAGGCCCGTAGTTGTTGGCCAGATCGAAGTGGGTGATCCCATGGTCGAAGGCCAGGTGGATGATCTCGCGCTGGTTCTCCAGGGCGAAGTCGTCACCGAAGTTGTGCCAGAGCCCCAGAGAGAGAGGCGGCAGCACCAGCCCGGAGCGGCCCACGCGGCGGTACTCCGCGTTCTCGTAACGGTCTTCTGCGGGAACGTACATGGTGACTCCTGGAGATCAAAGTGTCAGTGGTGGAAACATCTGGCAGGCCCGCCGGTGGAGACAGCAGGTCGGCCCTTGATCACCTTACGCCTGCGTGGGGGGCTCTTCAGCCCGGCAGCGCCGCTGCGGCGCGGGCCAGGTCCTCGGCGGTCACGGAGTCCCCGAAGCTGAACCGCACGGCCGTCTGGGCGATCTCCTCCGAGTACCCCATGGCCTTCAAAGCGGGGCTCGGCTCACTGGAGCCCGCGGCGCAGGCCGAGCCGGAGGAGCAGAAGATTCCCTGCCGCTCCAGGTCGAGCAGCACCGACTCTCCGCTGCGCCCGGGCAGCACGAAGGACGCGTGTCCGGCCAGCCGCCGGGTGCGATGCCCGGTCAGCTGCGCGCCGGGCACCCGGGCGAGGACCTCGTCGATGAACCCATCGCGACGTCGCGCGATCTCCGCCACGTCAGTCTCTGCGGCCAGTCGCAGCGCCGTCGCCATCCCAACCGCTCCGGCCACGTTCTCGGTGCCCGAACGCAGGTCCCGCTGCTGACCGCCGCCGTGGATCAGCGGTTCGAACGGCGTCCGACGGCGCAGGTAGAGCACGCCGGTGCCCTTAGGTGTGCCGAGCTTGTGCCCGGCCAGGCTCATCGCACTGACCCCGAGAGCTTGCACGTCCAGGGACAGGGTCCCGGCGGCCTGGACCGCATCGGTGTGGAAGGGAACTCGGTGTTCGGCGCAGAGGGCCGACAGTGCGGCGACGTCTTGGACTGTGCCGACCTCGTTGTTCGCGTAATGAACCGAGACCAGCGTCGTCTCGGGGCGCAGCCTCGCGGCCAGCGCGGCGGGGCTGACCACGCCGTCGGCGTCCACCGGAACTGTCTCCACCTCATAGCCCAACCGGCCCAGCCAGGCGGCAGACTCGCTGACGGCCGGATGCTCCAGCGCGGAGACCAGCACATGGCGTCCCCGGGGGTCGGCGAGCGCGATGCCCTTGATAGCCGCATTGTCGGATTCGGTACCGCCGGAGGTGAAGATGATCTCGGCCGGTCGCGCGTTCAGGTGCCCGGCGACCTCGGCGCGCGCGGCCTCCAGCGCTCGGGACGCGGCGGCCCCTGGTTCGTGGACGCTGGAGGGGTTTGCATAACCGGTCAGGTGCGGCCACATGGCCTCCAGCACCTCGCGTTTGACCGGCGAGGCGGCGGACTCGTCGAGGTAGAGCATCAGCCCGAGGTTCCCGGCCCGCCTACGATCAGACCGTCCATGTCCAGCCCGAGGTCCAGGGCACGGGCGCCTGGGTGAGCGCCCCTACGCTGATCAGGTCCACTCCGGTGCCGGCGATCGCAGCGATGCTCTCCAGCGTCACCCCGCCGGAGGCCTCCACCAGAGCGGCGCCGTTGATCTGCGCCACTCCGCGGTGCAGGTCTGCAAGGGTGAAGTTGTCCAACATGATGGTGTCGGCCCCGCCGGCGAGCACCGGGGCGATCTGTTCGATCCGATCCACCTCGACTTCGATGTGGGTGGTGTGCGGCAGGCGCTCGCGGGCGGTGAGGATCGCTTCGGTCAGCGCCTCGGGGGAGTCGCCCAGCACGGCCAGGTGGTTGTCCTTGGCCATCACCGCGTCGGAGAGTGAGAATCGGTGGTTGTGCCCGCCCCCGCAGCGCACCGCGTGGCGCTCCAGCGCGCGCAGCCCCGGCGTGGTCTTGCGGGTATCGGTGACCCGCACACCGGTGCCGGCGACGGCCGCCACATACTGACTCGTCAGCGTGGCCACCCCGGAGAGACGCTGGATCAGGTTCAACGCGACCCGCTCGGCGCCGAAGATCGCCCGTGCCGGGCCCTGCACGGTGGCCAGGACATCCCCAGGGCCGAACCGTGCGCCGTCGTCGTTCTGAAGACGCACGAGGACGGCGGGATCCAGCGCGGCGAAGGTGCGGGCGAAGACCTCGCCGCCCGCCAGGATGCCGGGCTCCCGCGCCACCAGTTCGGCGCGCGCGGTGGCGTCGGCGGGGACGAATGCGGTGCTGGTGAGGTCCCCGAACGGAAGGTCTTCGGCCAGGGCCAGGGTGATGACCGCGTCGATCTCGCGGGTGGAGAGCTGGGTGTCCACTGGGTCCTTTCAGGCTTTCGGCTTCGCGGCGAGCATCCGGTCCAGCGCGATCTTCGCGGGCACGGAGACCTCGGGCTCGACGCTGATCTGATTGTTCACCCGTCCGGCGACCAGTTCCTCCAGCACCCAGGCCAGGTAGCCGGGGTGGATCCGGTACATGGTGGAGCAGGGGCAGATCACCGGGTCCAGGCAGAAGATGGTCCGGTCCGGGAACTGTGCGGCGAGCCGGTTGACCATGTTGATCTCGGTGCCGATCCCGATGGTGTCCCCGGGAGCGGAGGCGGCGATGAACTTCTGGATCGCGTCGGTGGAGCCTGCCGCGTCGGCGGCGTCGACCACCTCCATCGGGCACTCAGGGTGCACGATGATCTTCACCTTCGGGTCCGCGGCGCGGGCCGCGGTGATCTGGTCCACGGTGAACCGCCGGTGCACCGAGCAGAAGCCGTGCCAGAGCAGCACCTTGGCCTCGCGCAGCTGCTCCGCGGTGTTCCCGCCGAGGGCCTTGCGCGGGTTCCACAGCGGCATCTGCTCCAGCGGCACCCCCATGGCCTTGGCGGTGTTGCGGCCCAGGTGCTGGTCCGGGAAGAACAGCACTCGGTGTGCGCGCTCGAAGGCCCATTCCAGGACGGTCGCGGCGTTGGAGGAGGTGCAGACGATCCCGCCGTGGCGGCCGCAGAAGGCCTTCAGCGCGGCGGAGGAGTTCATATAGGTCACCGGGATGATCGGGACCTTGCCGGCGGCGTCGGGTGTGGTGTTCTCCGGGTCCACACCATAGGTCTCGCAGATCTCCTCCCAGGCGGTCTCCCCCGAGGACTCATCGGCCATGTCGGCCATCGAGCAGCCGGCGGCGAGGTTGGGCAGGATCACCGTCTGCTCAGGGGCGGAGAGGATGTCGGCGGTCTCCGCCATGAAGTGGACCCCGCAGAAGACGATGGTCTTGGCCTCGGGCTTGCTGAGCGCGGCATTGGCCAGCTGGAAGGAGTCCCCGACGAAATCGGCGTGCTGGACCACCTCGTCGCGCTGGTAGAAGTGGCCCAGGATGACCAGCTCCTCACCCAGCGTCGCCTTCGCGGCGAGGATCCGCTCATGCAGCTCGGGCTCCGGCATCAGCTGGTAGCGCTCGGGCAGCTGCCCGGGACGCGAGACCGGGTCCGGGAGCCGGTCGGCCTGTGAGGAGCCGGGCCCATAGCCCGGCACGTTGTCGAAGTCCCAGGGCCCGGCGGCCAGCTTGGTGTTGCAGCTGTCCTTCGGGGTCAGGCTGATCAGGTCATGGACCGAGGCGGTCATGGTGTCTCCTGGATGGTGAGGGTGTAGCGGGTGCGGTGGGGGTTGGAACGGTAGAGCCGCGGCGGGCGGTGCGCGGTGCCGGTCATGCGCTCGCCGGTGTCTTCCACGGTGTCCTGCGCGAGGATCTGGCGGCGGAAGTTTGACGGATCCAGCGCCCGGTTCAGGATCGCCTCATAGACCCGGCGCAGCTCGGCGAGCGGGAACTTCTCGGGCAGGAAGGCGTGGGCGATGGGGGAGTAGGCGACCTTCGCGCGCAGCCGGTCCAGCGCGTAGGCCAGGATCACGCCGTGGTCGAAGGCCAGCACCCCGGCCTCCTCGGCGATGTCATCGGCGGGGAACCATTCCAGGTTCTCGCCCTCCACGCGTCGGTGTCCTCGTCCTGGCGCACCAGGGCCCAGTAGACGATGGAGACCACCCGGGTGCTGGCGGGGGAGCGGTCGACATTGCCAAAGGCGTAGAGCTGTTCCAGGTGCCGTGGGGCCAGCCCGGTGGTCTCCAGCAGGGTGGCCCGGGCCGAGCTGACCAGGTCCTGCTCGGGTTCCAGGGGGCCGCCGGGGAGCGCCCACTGGCCGAGGAAAGGTTCACGAATACGGCGCACCAACGGCAGCCAGAGCGTGAGCTCCCCGGTCTCCGGGTGCGGGCGCAGCGCGAAGACCACAGTGCTCACGGCGAGCTCGGTCTGCAGGTTCGACGGCGCGGCCATGGTGCGGCCTCCTTAAGGTGACAGTGACACTATGGTGCAGCTCATATGGTCACGTCAACCTGAAGGGGCCTCGTTGTCTGCTGACAGGTTCGTCTCGGCTCTCGACAGCGCCGCCAGGGGCTGGAACGATTGCGCTCATGCGTCAATACGTGGTGGTCGCCTGCAGCGCGGCCGTGGCCCTTGCGGTGAATATCGCGATGGATCTCTCCACCGATGTGCCGATGCTTCTCCGCTGGGCGGTAGTCATCGGGATCGCGATGGTCGTGACGGTGCTGCTCTCGCGCTGGACGGCGGAGCGCACACAGCGAGCCTCAGCCGCGCCTGGAGAGTCTCCAGAGCCGCTCAGCTAGGTCCGCCCTGCGCACTGATCCTTCAGTCAGCCAGTCCCGCTTCAACCTCTTCGAGGAACCCCGGGGTCTCAGTGAGCTGGCGCGCGAACTTGGTCGCGCCCTGAGGTGCGAGATGTATGGCGTCCCGGCTGTCGCCGTCTCCCCACCAGTCGCCGAACTCATCCACGGGGATCAGCTGAACGTCGTGCGGGGCGGTCAGGGCCTGGGCAGCATCCTGCCGGCGGGCGTCATAGTCTCGTCCTGCCTCCTCCAGATTCGCCTGGTGGACCGGGGTGTACGGAATCTCGAAGGCGAGGACCGTCACGCCATGACTGCGCAGCAGCTCCGTGGCGCGTCCGAAGTCGGCGACCGCTTCATCATGCACCGTTGGGAACCCAGGGAAACCTCTCTCCATCCGGGTATCGCTGATCTCCTGGGCCTCTGCGGCGCTGACGCCAGGGTGGATCATGAAGCCGTCGGATCGAAGCCGGCTTCCCTCTTTGATCCGCAGGCTGGTCTGCGCGGACTCACCGTCCTGGGCCCGCGCGATCTGGTCCCCGCCGGCGCGGAACCGGAACAACGGGTCAGCGTGATCGCGCTCGCACCTCGCGACGTCGGCGTCGCCCCAGGAGTCGCTGTGGGGCCGGTCGCATCCCTCCACCATCGATGAGAACGGCGACTTCGCGCCCTCTGTGGTGTAGAAATCGTCCCGCTCGGCCGCCCGGGTCGAGATGCCCATCAGCGCCACCGAGGGGGGATCCTCGAGACTGACCACGTATTGAGCGAGCAGCAGGTTCATGCCCCAACGAGCCCGGCTGCTCGCACCGTTGAACACGGAGACCTCGTCGCCGGTCGCGTCAGAGAGCAGATGTCCCAGTTCGGTGGGATCGAGGCCCTGCTGAGTCATGGAGTCGCCGAAGATGACCACATCCGGCGCCGGATCGGCGGCACGCAGGGCGTTGGTCATCGTCTCGAAGGCGCCGCCATGGGCCGGCGCCACGGGCAGCTGGTCCTGCACCGTCCATTCCTCCAGCTGCGCCGCCGTGACATCGGCGGTCAAGGACTCGTTGAACTTGAGGGTGGGGAAGTTGTCTTCCTCCGGTGCCCCGGTGGCACAGGCCGTGAGCGAGAACAACAGGGCAGCGCCCACGAGGGCAGAACGAGGACTTGGCATGAGCTCAGACTAGCAAGCACCTGACTTGGCCAGCGCTGCCCCGACGCGCTCGGGGAGGACATCCGCGCCGCTCTCGGCTACCCGTTCATAGATGCATGCTGTACACGGCGCGCACAGGAATGGGCCCGGCGAGGTCGTCCGCCACCCGGTGCATGCCGAGCTTCTGGGCGACTCGCTCCGAGGCGCGATTCTCCGGGTGCAGGATCGCCACCAGGTCGGTCTCCTCGGTGTGCTCGCGGGCGAACTCCAGGCAGGCGATCGCGGCCTCGGTAGCGTAGCCACGGTTCTGCCGCTGCTCCCGCACCCGGAAACCGACCTCGAGCTTGGGCGTCCCGTTCACGGACTGCCAGGTCAGCCCACAATCGCCGAGGAACTCACCGTCGAGCGTCTCGATGATCCAGAGGCCGTAACCGTGCTCCGCGCAGCGGCGCTTGTTCCGCTCGATCCACTGTGCAGCCTCCGCCCGTGATTTCGGCGCGGCGTAGTAGTGCATCACCACGGGGTCGCCGAGCAGCGCGGCCATACCATCGAGGTCAGCGTCGGTCATGACCCGGAACCTGAGCCGGGCGGTGTGCGGAGGGACGGGCATAAGGGCAAGAATAGGCGGAGACCTGTCAAAGGAGAGACTGCACATGGTGTTACCAGGATGGCTCGCCGACGGCGTGGCCAAGTTGCTGCAGCGAGCTCCCCGCGGTTCACGGCTGCCACCAGAGGTCGCCTTCGCCGATCTCCCCGCCACCACCGAGGAGATCGCCGTCCCCACCAGGCATGGGACGCTGCGCGCGATCCAATACTCCCCACCGTCCGGCGCAGCCGGGCGCGGGGTCTACCTGAACCTGCACGGCGGCGGCTTCGTGATTCGCCACCCCGAGCAGGATGACGCCCTGTGCCGTTTCATGGCCTTCCACGCAGGCGTCACGGTGATCAACCTCGACTACATCCCCGCGCCACAGTCGCGGTTCCCCGGCCCGGTGGAACAGGTGTACGACGTCGCCACCTGGGTGGCCTCACCGGAACGGCCCTGGGACGGAAGCAAGCTCGCCCTCGGAGGTCAGTCTGCGGGCGGCGCCCTGGCCGCGGCGGCGGCCCGGCTGGCCTTCGAAGAGGGAGGACGCCCGGAGGTCTTGTTGCAGGTCTTGATGTACCCGGCTCTGGACCTCAGCATCCCGGCAGCGCGGAAATGGTCACCGGGCCAAGAGAAGTTTCTGGTGCGGATGGGACCGGTGTTCAACTCCGCCTACTGCCCCGATGTCAGGCTGCGAGCCGATCGGCTCGCGTCCCCGGCCGGGGTCAAGGACACCGCGCCACTGGCGGGCATTGCACCGGCACTCGTGATCTCAGCAGAGCACGACGTCCTTCGCGACGAGGCCGCCAGATACGCGCAGCGGCTGCGCGCGGAGGACGCCTTGATCGACCATCTCGATCTCCACGGGGTGGGCCACGCGTTCAACATGGGCGGTGCCGGGCGCGAGGTCGTGGAGCCGGTGTACGAAAAGATCGCGGAATCGGTCAAGGCGGCGTTCGCCTAGCAGTCCCAGTTCCGGTCAGCTGCTTCGTTCCATCTCGATGACCGCGCTCCAGCCATGCGCTCGGATCGGCTCGCCAGCCTCGATCTGTCGCATCGCTATGCCATGTCCCACCGCTATTTCCGTCCATAGCGATGGGACATGGCATAGCGATGCGACAAATTGCCGCCGGGCTGTGACGGTGCACTCACGGCCCGCCCGGAATTCAACTCTCTACCCGCGGAAGCGTAGAGTCAGAGGCGTGAAGGAAGCAGATACCAAGCAGATCCTGGAGGAGGCCTTGTCTCGCCGCACCATCGCGGTGATCTCGCATCCCGATGCGGGCAAGTCCACATTGAGTGAGGCCCTGCTGCTTCACTCCAATGCCATCACCGAGGCGGGCGCGATCCATGGCAAAGCCGGTCGCCGCGGCACCGTCTCGGACTGGATGGAGATGGAGAAGGCCCGGGGTATCTCGGTGAGCTCCGCGGTGCTGCAGTTCACCGTCGGGGACGCGATCGTGAACCTGGTGGACACCCCCGGGCACGCCGACTTCTCCGAGGACACCTTCCGCGTGCTGGCGGCCGTGGACGCGGTGATCATGCTCATCGACGCGGCCAAGGGCATGGAAGCCCAGACCATGAAGCTCTTCGAGGTCTGCAAGGCTCGCGGTCTGCCGGTGATCACCGTGATCAACAAATGGGACCGCCCGGGCCAGGACGCCCTGGAGCTGGTCGATGAGATCCTCACCCGCACCGGGATGCGCTCGATGCCGCGCAACTGGCCCGTGGGCGACTCCGGGCACATGCTCGGGCTGCTGCACCCCGATGAGATGACCATGAACCGCTACACCCGCGCCCCCGGCGGTGCGAAGAAGGTCCTCGCCGAGAAGCTCTCCGCCGAGATCGCCGAGGCCGAGTACCCGGTCGAGTTCCAGACCGCGGTGGAGGAGTCCTCGCTGCTGGAGCTCGACGACGCGTTCTACGACCGCGAGGCCTTCCTCGCCCAGGAGGCCACCCCGCTGTTCTTCGCCTCCGCCGTGCAGAACATCGGCGTCGAAGAGCTGCTGCAGTTCATCATGGAGCAGGGACCACCGCCGCAGGCCCGCCCGGACGCCGAAGGTGCCCCCCACGAGCTGACCTCTGACTTCAGCGGCTATGTCTTCAAGGTGCAGACCGGCATGGACAAGGCTCACCGCGACCGGATCGCGTTCATGCGCATCTGCTCCGGGGTCTTCGAACGCGGCATGGTCGCCACCCACGCCCAGTCCGGGAAGCCCTTCCCGACCAAGTACTCCCAGCAGGTCTTCGGCCGCGACCGCACCACCGTGGACACCGCCTGGCCCGGCGACGTCGTCGGCCTGGTCAACGCCTCCACGCTGCGTCCCGGGGACACGCTCTTCGCCGGTCAGTCCGTGATGTTCCCGCCGTTCAAGCCCTTCGCCCCGGAGCACTTCCGGGTGGGCAAGACCGGGGACGCTTCCAAGCACAAGCAGTTCCGCAAGGGCGTCGAGCAGCTGGACCGCGAGGGCGTCATCCAGGTGTTCTACTCCGAGCGCCGCGGCCAGCAGCGCCCGGTGCTGGGCGCCGTGGGCCCGATGCAGTTCGAGGTCGTCTCGGCCCGGATGGAATCCGACTTCGGCGCCTCGGTGTCCTTCGACGCGCTGGACTATTCGGTCGCCCGCGACATCGACGCCGCGGCCGCCGAGATCCTCAACGGTCGCCAGGACTGCGAAGTCCTCTACCGCAGCGACGGCACTCCTGTGGCGTTGTTCAGAGACCCGTGGAGGTTGCGCACCGTTCAGCGCGACCATCCAAACCTGCTCCCGGATCCTCCGGGAAGCATCAACGCATCGGTCTCCGCACGGATGTGACCGATCGCCGAGGGCTGCGGGCACCCCATGCAGAACCCTCTTGGAAGGAACACCATGCACGCTGTCACCCGAGTAGAAGTCGTCGAAGCTGTCAAGACCGCATTCACGCTCACTGCTCAACCCACCGTCCCCAGGGATCTCGTCCAAGCCGCCACCGCGTCGGGAGCGCGGCCTGCGGTGGTCACCGTGCTTGCAGGCCTCGATGAAGACCTGCAGTTCCGCAGACTCCGCGAGCTCTGGGAGTACTTCCCTCATATGCCGGTCAACGCGATCGACGCCGGCTGAGGCCTGAGGTCGAGGCGCCTGAGCCGCCGGGGGAGGTTCCACGGCGGCCAGGGGCTGGCAGGCCCGCACCAGCGGCGTAGGCTCGATTCCATGGTCAGGAGTCACAGCACCGCAGCCATCGAACGCACCACCCGACGCGCTTGGGCGCAGTGGGTCACCGCCCTCGACGACGCCGGAGCTGCGGCCCTGCCGCACCGCGAGATCGCCGGGATCGTCTATGACCATATGCCCGAGGACGTGGAGAATCGTGGCTGGTGGGCCCAGAGCGTGGCGGTCGCCTACGAACAGCACCATGCGCTGCGCCGGCCGGGGGAGTCCCGGGCCGGTGAGTTCCAGGCCTCGGTCTCCAAGACCTATCCAGGAGACATGGATGCCGCGCTGCAGGCCTGGATCGGCCTGGTCCACGGACGTGACTCCTTCGGCGGCGTCACGGTCCAGGGCGAACCCGGCACCTCAGCGACGGAGCGCTGGCGATACTGGCGCGCCGGGCTGGTCGACGGCTCCCGGGTCGCGGTGACGATCTCGCAGAAGTCTCTGACGAAGTCCTCGGTGGGGGTCGGTCACACCAAGCTGGGCTCTCCCGAGGAGGTCGAACGCTGGAAGGCGGTCTGGCGGGAGCTGCTGGCTCAGCTCTGACCCGGCCAGCCTCGACTGGGCCGGCTCTGAGCAGAACCGAGCCCGCTCAGAACAGAACCCGGCCAGCTCAGAACAGGTGTGGCATCGCCTCGCGGAGCTTCGCCTCCAGCAACGGCGCCATGGATTCCACGTAGTGGTTCGAAAGGTGACTCTGGTCGTAGTACACCGCGATATTGCCGATCACCGCCGGGCAGATCTGCTCGAAACACAGGTGCTCGGTCATGTCCACGGTGAACAAGCCCTCGGGCAGGTCGGGTGTGGTGAGCGGGTTGGTGTCCCGGTAGCTGATCGGGTCCATCCCGCAGGCCTCGGCGTCCCCGTCCTGGGCGAGACAGTCAGCCACCGAGTCCTCGCGCCGCGGGGTCCCGCGCATCAGCAGCACCTCGGAGCCGCGGTCCATGATCTGCTGCCACTTCTGCGGGGCCCCTGGCTGGATGTTCTCCGGGCTGCCGTCGTTGGGCACCCGGGTGCCGGCGGTGAACACCAGGTCCGGTTCGCGCTCGGAGACCACGTCGAGCAGGTTGAGGTTCCATTCGTGGCACTGGTTATTCTCGGGGTCCGAGGCCTCCGTGAAGATGCAGGCCGACTTATCGGCGATCAGCAGCTCCCAGTTGTTCTGCGCCGCCAGCATCCTCCAGGCGTGGTGCCACTGCCCCGCGTGTGAGCCTCCGGTGATCATCACGGTCAGGTCCGGGTCAGCGGGTCTGTCCGGGTCTTCGCACACCAGAACCTCGCCGCGGCCCGGCCCGTCACCGATCTCCTGTCGGCATCCCCAGTCGTAGTAGTCCGGCCGGCTCTGCGCCAGGGTCTGCAGATCGGGGACGAAGTCCACGTTCTTCGGGGCATCGGTGTCGGCCAGCGTGGCCAGTGCCCCCGGATAGTCCTGAGGATCAAGCTCCGCCAGGGACGGGGCCCCGCTGCGCTGGAGATCGATCTGGTGGATGGCGTAGCTGCTCGCGGAGCCGCCGATCAGCAGCACCGTCGCCGCCATCGCCAGGGGCACTCGCAGGGAGATGCGGGCGGAGACGCGGGTCACCGGGCGCTCCACCCACCGGTGGGTCAGCACCGCCAGCACCAGAGACGCGGCCAGGACGATCATCGCACCACCGACCCCCAGTCCAGGGCGCTCCCTGATCTCGAGGTAGAAGATCAACAGCGGCCAATGCCAGAGGTAGAGGGCGTAGGCGCGATCGCCGACCCAGGTGAAGAGGTGCGCCGAGAGCACTCGGGTCGCCGTCGCGACGGGGTCCTTCGCACCACCCCCGGGACCGGCGGCGGCCAGGACAAGTGCCATGCCCAGCAGTGGCCACAACGCCCACGGGCCGGGGAACAGCGCCGCACCGTCGAGCAGGAATCCGGTGGTGATGATGAGGGCGACGCCGGCCCAGCCGGCCGGTCGGCGCCAGCGGCGCGGCAGCGTCAGTGTGGAGCCCAGCAGCGCCAGCAGCCCACCGAAGCCGAGTTCCCAGAAGCGGGTCCGCGTCATCAGATACGCCTCGTCCTGACTGACCCCGCCCATGTAGACGGCGTAGCCGAACGAGACCACGACGATGAGGCCGGTCATCACCCCCATGACCAGGATCGGGCTGCGTCCAGCCCGTTTGGCCAGGAGCACTGCTGTCAGCGCCACCAGGGGCCAGAGAAGGTAGAACTGGCCCTGCACGGAGAGCGACCAGAAGTGCTGGAAAGGGCTCGTCTCTGGACCGGCGGCCCCGTAGCTCAGCTGCGAGCGGATCAGCTCGAGGTTCTCGAAGTAGAGCAGGGAGGCCCGGGCCTCGGATAGAAGCTGAGCATGCCGGGTCTCTGGGAACAGGAGCAGCCCGGCCAGTGTGGTGACCAGGATGACCAGCGCCGCCGCCGGAAGCAGCCGTCTCGCGAGCCGTGCCAGGTACCTGCCCACGCGGATCGTGCCGCCGCTCTCGACTGCTTCGCGCAACAGCATGGCGGTGAAGAGGAACCCGGAGATCGCCAAGAAGATGTCGATGCCGCCGGAGACTCTGCCCGCGCCGAAGAGGTGGAAGAGCACGACTCCGAGGATCGCGAAGCCGCGCAGACCGTGGATCTCGGGTCGATAACGGCGTTCCGGGGCCGCCCAGGAGGCGTGGCGGTCAAGGGGTGGAGCGTGACCGCTCGCGGGTGGGGGTTGGCGCAAATGGTCCTGCCTAGATCGATCCTGACGGTGCTGAGGCGTTGGCCGAAAGGTTCTGCAGGCCAAAGAGCTGTGACTCAGTGCACCTCAAGTGGTTCGATTGCGCAACTTCAGGCCGAGGGTCGCATGACGCGCTGAGCAGGGATGAGTGACTCGTCCTCAGCTCTCAGTCAGGCCAGGGAGCTGACCTGTCCGGCAGGGTGCCAAGTCTGACTCGGGGTCCGCCGGCCTACGGCGTGGCCCCGGCCTGATAGCGCCCCAGGGTGGCATCGCGGAACTCGTAGAACCGGCCCTGTTCGATGCTGGCCCGGATGTCGTCGACCATCTTGATGGTGTAGTGCTCGTTGTGGATCGTGCACAGCGTGTTGTAGAGCATCTCCTTGGCCTTGAACAGGTGATGCAGGTAGGCCCGGGTGTAGTTCGCGCAGGTGTAGCAGCTGCACTCGGCATCGATGGGGGAGAAGTCCCGTTTGAAGCGGGCCTGCGGAATGTTGTAGCGACCGTCGGGATGATACACCCGACCGGTGCGCGCCACTCGGGAGGGCGAGACGCAGTCGAAGGTATCTGCGCCGTTCTCGATCGCGGTGAAGAAGTCCTCGGGCTCAGAGATGCCCAGCAGGTGGCGTGGCTTGTTCTCCGGGAGCTCCTCGGCCATCCAGCCCACGATGGTCCCGAGGTTCTCCTTGTCCAGGGCCCCGCCGATCCCGAAGCCGTCGAAGCTCTGCCCCTCGATCTCCATGGCGCCGAGATCCTTCGCGGCCTTGCGGCGCAGATCCTCATACTGGGCCCCCTGCAGCACCCCGAAGAGCGCCTGGTAGGGACGGTGGCTGCGTTCGGCGGTGAGGCGGCCGTGCGCCGAGAGGCAGCGCTCGGCCCACAACCGGGTGCGCTCCAGGGAAGTCTCCTGGTACTCGCGGGTGTTGAACAGCGTGGTCAGCTCGTCGAAGGCGAAGATGATGTCCGCCCCGATCTCGTGCTGCAGCCGCATCGAGATCTCAGGGGTGAATCGGTGGGTGGAGCCGTCGATATGGGACTTGAACGTGACGCCGTCGTCGTCCACCAGTGCCAGGCGGACCTTCTTTGGGGCGACGGCCGCGTCGTCGGGGACCACCGAGGAGTCCATGGTGATGACCTTCTTGAATCCCGCGCCCAGGCTCATCACCTGGAACCCGCCGGAGTCGGTGAAGGTGGGCAGCGGCCAGTTCATGAACTTGCCCAGTCCGCCGGCAGCGTCGATCACGTCGGTGCCGGGCTGCAGGTTCAGGTGATACGCATTGGCCAGGGCCGCCTGGGCGCCTATCTCGAGCATCTCCTCGGGCCGGACGGTCTTGATCGTGGCCTTGGTGGCCACCGGGATGAACGCCGGGGTCTTGATGTCCCCGTGGGGAGTGCGGATGGTACCGGTGCGGCCCAGCGCCCCCTCGATCCGAGACTCGACCTCGAAGCTGAAGGACTCGCGGTTCGCCTGCGGGTGGGCGGCCTCCTGTTGTGGGGCCTTTTCCTGCGGAGCTTTCTCCTGCGGAGCGGCGGAGGGGGTCTCGGTGTTCAGCTGATTCGGCACCCGCCCAGTCTAGGCCAGGGTCCTATGCTTATCCGGTGCCTCCCCTCTCCGCCCTGACCACCGCCCTGACCTCGAGGCTCGCGCGTGTCTGGCGCGAGACCGCGCTGATCCTTCCCGGGATCGCGCTGGCGCTGATCATCGCGATCGCCGCACATCGGCTGATCGCCGAGCTGATCCCGGTGGTCTCCGGACTGCTGATCGCCGTGCTGGCCGGGATCGCGCTGCGCAGCCTGGGCTGGGTACCGGCCTGGGCGGAGCGAGGCCTCGGCTGGGCGGCCAAGACGCTGCTCCGCGCGGGCATCGTGCTGCTCGGACTCCAGCTTGCCCTGGGAGACCTGCTCGGCCTGGGCTGGCAGGTGCTCGCCGTCGTGGTACTCGCCGTCGGGGTGACCTTCTTCGGCATGCTCGGTCTGGGGCGGCTGCTGGGTGCCCCGCGGGGAATGACCACACTGCTGGCCACCGGAACGGCGATCTGCGGCGCCTCGGCGGTTGCCGCTGCCGCAGCGGCGATCGACCGCGGTGACGGCAAGGACGACGACGGCGCCCCGGTGCAGTCCGCGGCCGCGGCCGCGGTTGCCGTGGTCACCCTCTACGGCACCCTGGCGCTGCTCGCCCTGCCCGCGCTGGGAGCTCTGCTGGGCCTCGGTGAGGAACAGCTCGGTGTCTGGATCGGCGCCAGCATCCACGAGGTGGGGCAGGTGGTCGCCGCCGGGGGAGTGGTCGGTGCCGCGGCGCTGGCCACCGCGACCCTGGTGAAGCTGGCCCGGGTGGTGCTGCTGGCGCCGGTGGTGGCCGGGATCAGCCTGGCCGGGCGTCGTCGTCGCATCACCGCCGACCATCAGGGCGGGGGGCGGCGGCCGCCGCTGATCCCGCTCTTCGTGCTCGGCTTCCTCGCGATGATGCTGCTGCGCTCGGTGACCGACCTGCCCGCACCCACCCTTGACTTCGCGGCGGACGTGACCACGATGCTTCTGACCACCGCAATGGTCGGCGTCGGGGCCTCGGTGGACCTGCGACGACTGCTGCGTGAGGGTGGCCCGGCGCTGCTTCTCGGCGCCGGCGGCACCGTGCTGGCGGTGGGGACCGGGCTGGTTTCGGTGCTGCTGCTGGTGAGCTGATCTCGACACCCATTCGAAACTATGTTCGAATAGCTTCATGAGGTGGCAGGGACAGGCAGTGCAGGAGAGTGAGGGCACGGCTCTCATCCCGCTCAAGGGGCTCATGCGCTCGGTGCGCACCCCGGAGTTCGAAGGAGTGACCTTTCACGAGGTGGCGGCGAAGACCGCGCTCAACAAGGTCCCGGGCCAATCGAACATGCCATTCTCCTGGACCGTGAACCCCACCCGGGGGTGTCTCCACCAGTGCGTCTACTGCCTGAGCCCGGAGACTCTGATCCTCATGGCGGACGGTCGTCAGAAGCCGCTGCGCGACGTCCTGGTGGGCGACACCGTCGTCGGCACCAAGTTCGACGGCAAGTACCGCCGATTCGTCCGCTCGGACGTGTCTGCGAAATGGGGGACGGAGAAGCCTGCTTTCCGCGTCACGCTCCGTGATGGGACGGAGATCGTGGCCAGCGGGGATCATCGGTTCCTGACAGAGCGTGGGTGGAAGTACGTGGCTCGGCCGGAGGGTGGCTCGCAACGCCCCTCTCTGACGGTGAACAACCGACTTCATGGGGTTCGGCCTTGGCATGTCTCCCGAGCTGTATACAGAGCCGGAGGCGACTGCGGTCGAGGCGACGCTGTTGGGAAGTCTGGTGGAAACCCGCGACGCTCTGAGCATCACCCACATCGAAGCGCTGGGCCGAACTGAGGCTCTGATCGACATCACGACCAGCACCGGTGACTTCATCGCCAACGGGGTGATCAGTCACAACTGCTTCGCGCGCAAGACCCACGAGTACCTCGACCTTGACGCTGGCCGTGACTTCGACACCCAGATCATCGTGAAGACCAACGTCGCCGAGGTGCTCCGCGCCGAGGTGAATCGGCCCTCGTGGAAGCGCGAGCACGTGGCGCTGGGGACGAATACCGATCCGTATCAGCGCGCCGAGGGCCGCTACCAGCTGATGCCCGGAATCATCCGGGCGCTCGCCGATTCCGGGACGCCGTTCTCCATCCTGACCAAGGGGCCGCTGCTCAAGCGAGACCTCCCGCTGCTCCAGGAGGCGGCCAAGCAGGTGTCGGTCTCTGTCGCAGTCTCCCTGGCGGTCATGGACCCGGAGCTGCAGCAGAAGGTGGAGCCGGGAACGCCTGACCCGCGGGCGCGATTGAACCTGATCCGCTCCATCACCGACGCCGGGCTGGACTGCTCCGTGCTCGCCATGCCCATCCTGCCCTGGCTCACCGACGGCGAAGAGCGCATCGACACCCTGCATGCCGCACTTGCCGAGGCCGGCGCCAGCTATGTGACCACCGGTGCGCTGCACCTTCGCCCCGGCGCCCGCGAGTGGTTCATGGCGTGGCTGGCCCGCGAGTATCCCGCCCTGGTGGCGAAGTATCGCCGGATCTACGGCGGCGGCTCCTACGCGTCGAAGGAATACCGGCACTGGCTGGCCGACTCCGCGCGCACCGCCCGGCGTCGCCATGGCTTCGACAAGCCCGCAGACCTGATGTGGCGGGAGCGGAAGGACCCGGACTCCCCGGTGCCCGGCGAGACGGCGTCCAACCAGATGGTGCCCAACCAGGGGGCGCTGACCACCGCCGCCGCGGCGCCGAGTCAGCCGGCGCTCTTCTGAGTGCGCCCATCCCGTAGTCTGGTTTGCATAAGCAACTAAAGCGACGGATGGATGTCTGCTCGATCCTCGCACCGACGCCTCAGGAGTGCCCATGACGTTCACCCACGCCGAGACCTTCACCACCCGGCCCACGCTGGAGGGCCACTTCGGAATGACCGCCTCCACGCACTGGCTCGCCACCGCCTCCTCGCAGGCGGTGTTGGAACGGGGCGGCAACGCCTTCGACGCGGCGGTGGCCGGTGCCTTCGTGCTGCACGTGGTGGAGCCGCACCTCAACGGTCCAGGCGGTGACATGGTCGGGATCTTCGCCACCGCCGGGGCCCCTTCGAACCCGCAGGTGCTCATGGGCCAGGGTCCGGCGCCCGCCGGAGCCCTGATCCAGCACTACCGGGCGCTCGGACTCGAGAACGTCCCCGGCGCCGGTGCGCTCGCGGCCGCCGTCCCGGCCGCCGTCGACGCCTGGCTGGTGCTGCTGCGCGATCACGGGACCTGGGATCTCGCCGAGGTGCTCGACTTCGCCATCGGCTACGCGGAGCACGGCCATCCGATCCTGCCCGGCGCGGTGCGGGCGATCCGCGCCGTCGCCGAGCTCTTCCAGGAGCACTGGCCGACCTCGGCCGCCCTGTGGATGCCCGAGGGAAAGGTCCCCGAGCCGGGACAGATCATCCGCAACCCCGAATACGCGCTGGTTCTGCGCGAACTCATCGCCGCCGGTGAGGGCGCCTCGGGACGTGTCGCGCAGATCGAGGCGGCACGGGGGGAGTGGAAGACCGGACGGGTCGCCCAGGCGGCGGCGGAGTTCGTCAAGACCCCGCACCGGCACTCCGACGGCGGCGATTACGCCGGGGTGATCACCGCCGAGGACTTCGCCTCGCACAGCGCTGGCTACGAAGACCCGGTGTCCATCGAATTCCGCGGATACACCATCGCGAAGTCCGGCCCCTGGGGCCAGGGTCCCGCGCTGCTTCAGGCGCTGAAGATCCTCGAGGGCTACCCGGACGAGCAGCTGGATCCCGGCACCGAGACCGGCGCCCACCTGATCCTGGAGGCGCAGAAGCTGGCCCTGGCCGACCGTGACACCTACTACGGAGATGTCCCGGTGAACCTGAAGCATCTGCTCTCAAATGCCTACGCGGCCCAGCGCCGCGAATTGATCAGCGAGCACGCCTCTGCTGAGTTCCGCCCGGGAGAGGTTCCCGGGCAGGAGCAGGTGCTGCCGGCGCTGGTGCACGTGTCCGATGCGGCCACGGGCGCCGGAGCCGGCGAGCCGACGGTGTCCAAGTCCGGGGAGACCAAGGGTGATACCTGCCATCTGGACGTGGTGGACCGCTGGGGCAACATCGTCTCGGCGACCCCCTCCGGGGGATGGCTCCAGTCCTCGCCGGTGATCGAGGGGCTCGGCTTCTGCCTGGGCACCCGGCTGCAGATGACCTGGCTCGATGAACGCTCCGCCTCACGGCTGGAACCGGGCAGGCGTCCGCGCACCACGCTCACGCCCACGCTCGTGCTCAAGGGCGGCGCCCCGCTGATCGCCCTGGGCACCCCCGGTGGGGACCAGCAGGATCAGTGGCAGCTGCCGATGCTGCTGCGCATGCTCATCGGCGGACACACCGCCCAGCAGGCCATCGACGCACCCACCCTGCATACGACGTCGATGCCCGGCTCCTTCTGGCCGCGCGCCTGGGAGCCCGGCGGGGCCGTGGTGGAGGACCGGCTCGGTGCCGAGCTCATCGAGGGGCTGCGCCGACGGGGACACCAGGTGACCACGGCCGGAGACTGGGCGCTGGGCCGGCTCTCCTGCGTCACGCGGGACCCTGAGACCGGGCGGCTGCGCGCCGCCGCCAATGCGCGCGGCGCCCAGGGTTACGCGGCGGGACGATGACGCGGGCCCCTGGTGCGGATGCCGCGGACTTTGGCAGGATGACCCCATGAGCATCATCAAGATCAACGCCATCACCGTCCCTGCCGACTCCGGCGACGAGCTCGGCAAGCGGTTCGCCGCGCGCCGCGACTCCATGGAAGGCACCGAAGGCTTCGAAGGGTTTGAGCTGCTCAAGCCCACCGATGACCGCCACACCTGGCTGGTCATCACCCGGTGGGCCAGCGAGGAGGCCTTCGAGAACTGGCGCACCTCCCAGGACTTCCAGAGGTCGCACAGCGGTGGCGAGGCGCCCGCCGGTGAGGCGCCGAAGAAGCCCGTGGGCATGTCCGCAGAGCTCTGGAGCTACACCACCTCGGTGACCGGCTAGGTGGAACCGGTGGGATGCTGGTAATCTAAATCGGTCAGTTGCTCGAGGAACTCAGGTCTTCGAATTGCACAGCTGGCGGGCCTCCGTAGCTCAGGGGATAGAGCGTTGGTTTCCGGTACCAAAAGTCGTGGGTTCGATTCCCGCCGGGGGCACAGAGAGAAATCAGGTCCGCATTCTTGTCACAACAAGGATGCGGACCTTTTTCGTGCCTGCGGATCGGTGCTGCCGTCACCTCGGCCATGCGGCCGGCATGTCAGAGGGTCATGAGAGTCTCAGGACGGTCAGGAGGAAAGCGGGCGGGACGCCGCTGCTGCCACCCGCCGATCCTGCTCTGAACCCCAGTCTCCCAACAGATCGGACACCGATTGCTATGAGCATTGAGAACTCCTCTGCACCGGGACCAGCGGAAGACGCCGCCGCAGACCTGATCGCCCAGCTAGCCCACCGCGGTCAGGTGGACAAGGCAGGCAATCCCTACATCGACCATCCTCGGCGCGTGGCCGGGATCGTGCGCGCCAATGGCTATGGACCCCCGTACAGCACCGTCGCGCTGCTGCATGATGTCGTCGAGGACACCGAGGTGACGCTGACCGACCTGCGGGCCGCCTTCGGTCCCACCGTCAGCGAGCCCGTGGACCACCTGACCCGACGAGAAGCGGAGGCCCCCGAGGACTACTACGCCCGGGTCCTGCTCAGCGAGGTGTCACTGGTGGTCAAGCATGCCGACATCCAGGACAACACCTCTGCGGAGCGTCTCGCCGCACTGGACTCGGCGACCCAGGAGCGGCTGACCGCGAAGTACGCCAACGCCGTGGCGCACCTCGGCGGACCGAAGCTTCCCTCGCGAGATTCAGAACCCCTCTAGTCTGGAACGATGACTTCCGCATCCCCTCCCGCCGAAGAAGACGAGCGCGGACCTAGATCCAAGCGGCGGCGTACCTCGGCCGCAGCCGGCGAGCTTGCCGAGACCGCCAGCGGCAGAGCATCCGAGGAACGAGCCCGCGAGCTGGAGGAGCGGTGGGAAGACCGGCTGGCCTGGCCGGTGCTCATCGCCGCCGTGATCTCGGTGCCCGCTGTCTTCCTGACGCTGCTGGACGAGCCTTTCGAGATGATCGGGCACGTGGGGCTCTGGGTCACCAGCGTGGTCCTGATCTTCGAGACCATCGTGCTGTTCCTGGTCTCGCCCAAGAAGATCGACTGGCTGCTCCGCAACTGGTGGCTCGTGGGCCTGAGCGTGCTCGTCATCGTCGGTGTGGTCTTCAGCATCGGCCCGATGCAGCTGCTTCGGCTGCTGCGCAGCGTCGGTGCGCTGCGGGTGCTGCGCGCCAAACAGGTGGCCAAGGCGGGTCACTCGCTGCAGAACGTCGGAGCGTCGCGGTGGTGGCGGCGCCTGGGCACGATCCTGGCTACATTCGTGGTGACCGCGTTCGTCGTGGTGGCACTCGTGGACCCCGAGTCCCCGGCACGGTCGTTCTTGGATGACCTGGTCGGCGAGGAGTGGGCCATCCCCACCGCCATCGGCGCCGGGCTCCTGCTCTTCGGTGCGACCTACCTGCTGGTGCGTCAGCCCCGCGGCGAGGCGGAGGACGACGGCGCAGCAGGCGACGAGGGTGATAGTGACGGCGCAGAATACGCGGACCTGGAGGGCGCAGACCGCGATGGCGCGTCGTCAGATCCTGAGCAGACCCTGGGTCGATAGGCCGAGGAGCAGGCCGGTCGTGCCAGAACATGGGTGTCGGCGTTGGTCTTGGTCTGGTGATCGGTATCGCCATCGCGGCCGGCTTCCGTGAGGATGAAGAGAAGAGGGACCCTGACGATAGGCAGCGGGGTGCGGACTGATCTCCGAGCTCAGCCCACGTAGAGCTGCCAGGCGTGACCATCCGGGTCCGCCACGATCGATTCGAAGCCCCAGGGCTGCTGGGTGGGCGCGGTCAGCAGCGTGCCCCCGGCTGCCAGGAGGCGGTCGGTCATCGCGCTGACCTGCTCGGCGTCGGTGAGCGCCATTCCCAGCAGGCATTCGCTGAGCCCGGCGGGGGAGAGCTCGCGGTCACCGAGGACCCAGCCGAGTCCCTCCGTGGGGACCAGGCAGAGGTAGGCCTCCCCGAACAGCCGAAACTGCAGCGGTTCGGGCAGGCCGTCCTGTGCCACCTGCCCCACAGGGTCGAGACCTAGACCCTCCCGGTAGAACCGGTGAGAGCGGCCTCGGTCGGCGATCGGCAGGGTGATGGTGAACGGTGACGGCATGGATCGGGGGGCCTTCCTTCTCGGGGATGCTCTGTGTGGACTGCGGGGTCAGGCCCGAGCGGAGGCCCGAAGCACCTCCTCCAGGCGTGCATAGCTGGTCTCCATCCCGTCGGTCATGCCGGTCCCGAGCACCATGTCCCGGACCTCCACGCTGGGATAGGTGACGATCAGAGTGAGCAGCGTGCCGCCCTCGATCGGCGTCAGCGTCTGTTCATTGACGTTGGGTTCCCCGGGGACGCCCTCCATGGATTCGGTGGTGACCTCGCGGTAGGGCTCATCCAGCTCGAGGAGCTCACCGTAGAGCGCGAATCCGTCGGAGCCGTCCTCCTCCTTCTCCCAGGCGAAACGGTAGCTGTCTCCCACCTTGGTCGCGACCTGGCAGTCCGACATCCGCCAGCCGTCGGGTCCGAGCAGCCAGCGGCGCAGCAGATCGGGATCGCGGTGTGCCTGCCGGACCTGCGCCGGGGTGCCGCGGATGACCCGGCTGATGCGCACCTTGGTGTCGGTGAGCACCTGGGTATGGACGCCGCTGCCGGCGGCGTAGGAGGTCAGGTCCTGAAGGACCGCGTCCATCTGCCCCATGGCCGAGGTCAGGCCCTCCTCCATGCCCATCTCGAGCAGCTGCTGATAATCCGCAGCGGAGTTGAACCAGGTCTTCGAGGTGAGCCTGGAGCCCTGGGGGGTCTCCTCGAAGACCAGTCTCAGGCGCATCACCGGCATCTCAGGATCCGGGGTGCCGAACTCATCGGCGAAGCCGTCGGTGACCTCGAAGGAGCGCCCGGGATCCATTGCGAGGTACTCCCAGCAGCCGGCGGCCCGGGTGCCGTCGGGCCCGGTCATCCAGTAGTGCGAACGCCCCCCGGCGTGGAAGTCGTGGCGGGTGAAGGTGGCCGGCCACTCGGCAGGTCCCCAGAACCTCTCGAGCTGGCGGGGGTCGGCGTGCGCGTCCCAGAGTCGCTGGACCGGCACGGGGAAGTCTGCGACCACGGTCATGGTCAACGCATCGGTGTCCTTGGTGATCGAGGTGATAGGCATGACGAGCCTTTCTGCTGTCAGTGCTTCTTGCTGCTGTCTTCGGTGGGTGTCTCCGCCAGCACGGCGTCGAGGCGGGAGATCCGGCCCTGCCAGATGAGCGCATAGTCATCGAGCAGTGCCTGGGCTTCACGGATGGTGTGGGGGTTGCCGCGGACCAGGCGTTCGCGCCCCTGCTGGCGCTTGGTCACCAGATCTGCGCTTTCCAGGACGCTGATGTGCTTCTGCACGGCAGCGAAGGACATCTCGTAGAGCGCGGCCAGCGCGGAGACGGATGCCTCCTCGCCGAGGGTGCGACGGACGATGTCCCTGCGAGTGGCGTCTGCCAGGGCCCGGAAGATCCGGTCCACCTGGGCGTCGCCGGGGGGCGTTGAAGACTCAGAACGCATAACCATTTGGTTGTAGATTAGGACTGGCCGATGCTCAGGTCAAGGGTCCTGCGCCGAGTGATTTCTCCGATTCCTCGCGCAGCACCTGCAGCGCTGCGGCGACCAGCTCCTCACCTGCGCGGTCCTGTCTCACGTGAGCCACGATCCGGCGCTGCACAGTGGGATTGCGCAGTGCCCGCACCACGGTTCCGCGCGGAAGATCGCGCAGCGCGAGATGGGGGAGCACAGTGATCCCCAGTCCGGCGGCCACGAGGGAGAGGGCGGCATTGTGGTCATCCAGCCTGGCGGCGAACTGGGGCACGAACCCTGCAGCCTGAGCGGCGGTGCGGATCATCCGCCCGTTGGGGCTGTCCTTGATGTCATGGTCCACCCACATCTGATCACTGAGCTCGTGGACCTCCACGGTCTCCGAGTCCGCCAGCGGGTGGCCCGCAGGCAGGACGACGGCGAAGTCCTCGTGCCGCAACAGGTGACGCAGGTAGCCCTTGAAGTGCTCTTCGGGCTCCAGCGGGGATTCATTGCGGATGTCGATGTCCACCGGGTGCCCGGTCTTCTCCGCGTAGGGCTCGTTGAGACTGATCTGCACGGTCAGCTCCGGGTCCCTGGCGCGCAGGGTGGCCACCACCTGAGGGAGCCATTCCTTCGCGGCGGAGGTGAAGCTGGCCAGTGTCAGGTGGCTGGACCGCCCCCGGCGCAGACCCTCCACCAGGCGGTCCAGCTCATCGAACGCCTGCAGCACGGCGGTGCTCCCCTGCGCCAGGGCCAGGGCTGAGGAGGTCGGCATCAGTCCTCTACCGCTGCGCTCGAAGAGCTTCAGCCCGGTCTCCTGCGCGAGGATGCTCATATGTTGACTCACCGTGGCGGGGGAGTAGTGCAGGCTGCGCGCGGCGCCCTGGATCGAGCCGGTGGCGATCACCGATTGCAGCACGCGCAGCCTGTGTGGATTCAACATGGCACCAGTATCTAACGATTCGTCGATGCCGAACAGTCCTATGCTTTTATCTGCTTGTTCTGATCGATGCGGTGTTCCAGGATGGTGTTGTGACACTTTCCAGCTACCTCGGTCTGCTCGCCGTCTCCGCCGTCCTGGCCATCACCCCGGGACAGGACACGATGCTGTCTCTGCGCAATGCGCTGCTCTCGCGCCGGGCCGGCCTCGGCGCCGCGACGGGCTCCTCCGTGGCGGCGCTGATCTGGGCGGCACTGGCCGCCACCGGCCTGGCGGCCCTGTTCCAAGCCTCACCGGTGGCATATGAGCTGCTCAGCCTGATCGGCGGGCTCTACGTGATCTTCCTCGGCGCCCGCGCGGTGCGCAGCGCGCGGATCACCTTGAGGGCCCACCGGCTGACCCGCGCCGAGGTTGGGGTTCCCGCGCTGGTCGGTGGTCCCTATGATCCCCAGCCGCCTGCTGCGGCCGCGGCTCCGGCAGGTGCGCACGGAGCTGATCCGGCGCAGGGCGAGGGCGCTCGCGGATCGGGGGCCGATCCACAACGGTCCGCGGGGCGGCGGCCGCGCCGCACCATCACCAGTTTCCGCGGCACCTTCCTGATCGGGCTGGCCAGCTGCATGACCAACCCGAAGGTCGGCCTGTTCTTCCTGGCACTGTTCCCGCAGTTCACGCCGGTCGGCGCATCCCCGGCCTTCGCGATCGGCGTGCTCGGCGGCACGGTGGCCGCCAGCATGTGGCTCTACCTGATCGGCGTCGTCCTGCTCGTCGACGCGGCGAACACCTGGCTCTCCAACCCGGTCGTCACCGGTCGGCTTGAGATGGGCAGCGGCCTGACCCTTGCCGGACTCGGCGTCTATCTCAGCGTCACCGGCGTGCTCGGACTGCTGGGCTGATCCGGCCCAGCGATCGGCCTCAAGGCGCATCCAAGTCGAGACCCGGCTCCCGGGGCGAACCCCGTAGACTGTTCCGGTGACTCCCGAAGAACTCTCCACCGTTGTCAAGAGCGCGCTCGCCGAAGCTGTCGAAGCCGGTGAGCTCACCGTCGATCTCCCCGAGAACGTCGTCATCGAGCGCCCCAAGAATCGCGAGCACGGCGACTGGGCCACCACCATCGCCCTGCAGCTGGCCAAGAAGGCCGGGATGCCCCCGCGTGCCTTCGCCGAGGTTCTCGGCGCCCGGCTTCAGCAGGCCCCCGGCGTGGAGCGCATCGAGATCGCCGGCCCAGGGTTCATCAACATCACCGTGGACTCCGCCGCGGCCGGCGAGCTGGCCCGCACCATCGTCGAAGCCGGAGACACCTTCGGGCACAACACCGCGCTTGCTGGGCGCAGCGTCAACGTCGAGTTCGTCTCCGCGAATCCGACCGGGCCGCTGCACATCGGACACACCCGGTGGGCCGCCCTCGGTGACGCGATCGGCAGGCTGCTGCGCGCCTCCGGCGCCACGGTCGCCAACGAGTACTACGTCAACGACGCCGGCAACCAGATGAACGTCTTCGGCCATTCGGTGCTCTCCCGGATCCACGGCGAAGACGTCCCCGAGGGCGGTTACCCCGGCGACTACGTCATCGAGCTGGCCGAGGAGATCCTGGCCGCCCGCCCGGACGTCAAGGACATGCCCCGCGAGGAGGCGCTGCCGATCGTGCGCGAACTGGGCTACCAGGCGCAGATGGGCCAGATCAAGGACACGCTGACCGCTTTCGGCGTGCACTTCGACGTGTTCTACTCCGAGCAGGCGCTGCACGCCGAGGGCAAGGTTGCCGCCGCCGTGGAGACCCTGCGCGAGCAGGGCCACATCGAGGACCGCGACGGCGCCGTCTGGCTGCGCACCACCGACTTCGGCGACGACAAGGACCGGGTGCTGTTCAAGGCCGACGGCGAGCCCACCTACTTCGCCGCCGACGCCGCCTACTACCTCTCCAAGCGCGAGCGCGGCTTCACCGAGAAGATCTACCTGCTCGGCGCGGACCACCACGGCTACGTCTCCCGGCTCAAGGCCATCGCCGCCTGCGCCGGGGACGATCCGCAGCGCAACATCGAGGTGCTCATCGGGCAGCTGATGTCCATCCGCGGAGCGAAGCTCTCCAAGCGGGCCGGCAACATCATCGCGCTCACCGACCTCATCGAATGGCTCGGCACCGATGCGCTGCGCTATACCCTGGCCCGGTTCCCTGCCAATTCACCGATCGACGTGGACCCGGAGCTGCTGCAGTCGCGGACCAATGACAACCCGGTCTTCTACGTCCAGTACGCCCACGCCCGGTCCCGCAACGCCGCCCGCAACGCCGAGGCCGCCGGGGTCGACCGCGAGGGCTTCGACGCAAGCCTGCTGACCCATGAGACCGAGGAGGAGCTGCTCTCCCAGCTGGGGCGCTTCACCTCCGTGGTCTCCTCGGCCGCCGAGCTGCGCGAACCTCACCGGGTGGCGCGCTACCTGGAATCCCTGGCCAGCGCCTACCACGGCTGGTACGCCGTCTGTCGGATGGCGCCCAGCGTCAGCCCCGACGGCGTCCAGGACCCGGTCACCGACCTCAACCGCACCCGGCTCTGGCTCAACGACGCCACCGCCCAGGTGTTGCGCAACGGACTGGCGCTGCTCGGCGTCACCGCACCCGAAAGGATGTGAACCCTCATCACGACTCCCGGCTCACCCACGTCCCGCCCCTCCTCGGAGAACTCCACCGCGGAGAGCCCCACCCTGGAGGCCTCCGTGCAGGACGGGTCTGCGCAGCATGGCTCCGCCCCGCGCGCGCACCCGCTGGCTCCGTCGTGGCTGACCGCCCGCCGGGACACCGATGACCTCGAGGCCGCGCTGCTTCCGGCCGACGCGCACCGCGACGCCGAGGGCCGCCTGGTCATCGGCGGAGTCGACGTGGAGACCCTCGCCGCCCAGCACGGCACTCCGCTCTATGTGCTCTCCGAGGCGGACTTCCGCGCCCGAGCCCGCAGCTTCCGCGAGGCTTTCAGTGCCGCCTTCGCCCCAGAGGCTGAGGTGGATGTGTTCTACGCCGGCAAGGCCTTCCTGAGCACCCATGTGGCTGGCTGGGCCGTGCAGGAGGGCCTCTGCGTGGACACTGCCTCCGGCGGCGAGCTCGCCCTCGCCCTGGCCGGCGGGGTCCCGCCGGAGAAGATAGGCCTGCACGGGAACAACAAGTCCGACGCCGAGATCCAGCGCGCCCTGGACGCCGGGATCGGGCGGATCATCGCCGATTCCCTGGATGAGCTGGAACGGATCTCCAGGCTCGCCGTGGCAGCCGGCACCCGCGCCCCGGTCATGCTGCGGCTGACTCCCGGCGTGCACGCCTCCACCCACGAATACATCGCCACCGCGCACGAGGATCAGAAGTTCGGCCTCTCGCTGACCCCGAGCGCCGGTGCGCCCAGCACGGACGCAGACGGCACCCCCTCGACACCAGCCAACCCCTACCTCGGGTCACCGGCCTGGACCGCGGCCTCGCGCGCCCTCCAGCTCCCCGGCGTCGAGCTGCGCGGCCTGCACGCCCATATCGGCTCGCAGATCTTCGAACCCGCCGGTTTCGAGCTGGCGGCGCAGAAGCTCATCACCTTCCTGGCCAGTCTGCATTCGGCCTACGGCGTGGAGCTGCCAGAGCTCGACCTCGGCGGCGGCCACGGGATCGCCTACACCGAGGCCGACACCCCGCGGCACCCCGAATCCATCGCGGCCGCGCTGGCCGCCACGGTCAAGCAGGCCTGCGCGGAGCACGCGCTGCGCGTGCCGCGGATCTCGATCGAGCCCGGCCGAGCGATCGTCGGACCTGCCGGGGTCACGCTGTACCGGGTCGGCGTGCAGAAGGACGTCCAGGTCGACGCGCCCGACGGCAGCACCACCTCCAGGCGCTACGTGGCCGTGGACGGCGGCATGAGCGACAACGCCCGCGGCGTCCTCTACGACGCGGACTATTCTGCGGTGCTGGCCTCACGCCGGGTGACCGGAGACCATGCGCTGTCTCGCATCGTGGGCAAACACTGCGAGTCCGGCGACATCGTCGTGCGAAACGTATACTTGCCGACGGCGACGGCCCGGGATGATCTCCTTGCCGTTCCCGCCACCGGCGCGTACTGCCACTCGCTGTCGAGCAACTACAACTACCTGACTCGACCCGCGGTGGTCGCCGTCGCAGACGGCGCCTCCCAGGTGCTCATCCGCCGAGAGACCGAGCAGGAGATGCTCGGGCGCGACACCGGCTTTGCCGCAGGCTGACACACAGCGCGCGCGCAGCGCCGGAAACCGAACAGGCACAAGGGATTGAGGTCATGATGTCCGCAGCAAAGAGCACCGCCGAGCCGCTGAAGATCGGCCTGCTCGGCGCCGGCAACGTCGGCGCCCAGGTCGCACGCACTCTGGTCGAGGGCCGGGCGCTGATCTCTTCGCGCGTGGGGGCCCCGGTCAAGCTGATCGGCGTCGCCGTGCGCGACGTCGAGGCCCCGCGTGACTGGAAGATCCCCGGCGAGCTGCTGACCACCGACGCCGAGGCGCTGGTGGACGAGGCCGACCTGATCATCGAACTGATGGGCGGGATCGAGCC
Organism: Nesterenkonia sp. AN1; assembly: GCF_000582475.1. Lineage (NCBI taxonomy): Bacteria > Bacillati > Actinomycetota > Actinomycetes > Micrococcales > Micrococcaceae > Nesterenkonia > Nesterenkonia sp. AN1. The sequence continues at coordinate 180,477 of NZ_JEMO01000019.1, read as the reverse complement.
CGCCGGCACCCTGGTGGAGCGCGCCCTGCGCGCCGGCACCGCCGTGGTGACCGGGAACAAGGCGCTGCTCGCGGTCCAGGGCGGCAAGCTCAGCCAGGCCGCCGCCGAGTCCGGGGCGCTGCTGCGCTTCGAAGCCGCGGTCGGCGGTGCCATCCCGATCCTGCGCCCGATCCAGGAGTCGCTCTCCGGTGACCGGATCACCAAGGTGATGGGCATCGTCAACGGCACCACCAACTACATCCTGGACCAGATGGACTCCACCGGCGCCGCGTTCTACGACGCGCTGCTCGAGGCTCAGCGGCTCGGGTATGCCGAGGCCGACCCGACCGCCGACGTCGAGGGCCACGACGCCGCCGCCAAGGCAGCGATCCTCGGTGCGCTGGCGTTCCACGCGCCCTTCGACATCCATGACGTCTACTGCGAGGGCATCTCCTCGGTCACTGCCGAGGACATCGAGGCCGCGGCAGCCTCCGGGTACGTGATCAAGCTGCTGGCGATCGTGGAGAAGAACGATGACGGCGCCATCCTGCGCGTCCACCCCACCCTGCTGCCCCGCACCCACCCGCTGGCCAGTGTCCGCGGCGCCTTCAACGCGGTCTTCGTGGTCGCCGAGAATGCTGGAGAGCTCATGTTCTACGGCCAGGGCGCCGGCGGGCTGCCGACCTCCTCGGCCATCATGGGCGATGTGGTCTCCGTGGCGCGCCGGCTGCACAGCGGCCCGGAGCACCCCGGGACCACCGACACCAGCAGCGACTCCCAGTCCGTCCGCGCGCTCCCGGTGGATGAGGCCCACACCCAGTACTACATTGATATGGAAGTCGCTGATCGTGAGGGTGTCATCGCCGAGGTCGCCCGCGTGCTGGCCGATCATCACGTCTCCATCGAGTCGATGCGACAGCCCGGCAGCGTCTCCAGCGACGGCGAGGTGGACACCGAGGCGGCCCGGGAGCGCGGCGCCGTCGTGCAGATCGTGACCCACCTGGCCAAGGAGAAGGACCTCTCCGACACCGTGTCCACACTGCGGGCCCTGGACGTGGTCAAGTCAGTGAACTCGGTGCTGCGCGTTGAGGTCGAGCAGTAGCCCTGGGCCCATCCCCGCCCGAGCAGATCCCACCCGCTTGACGATGAAGGAGCACCCACCGTGGCGCACCAATGGCGCGGAGTCATCCGTGAATACGCAGACCGACTCCCCGTGGAGCAGACCACCGAGGTCATCACCCTGGGAGAGGGCGGCACCCCGCTGGTCTACGCCCCGGCGCTCTCCGAGCTGGTCTCCGGCACGGTCTACCTGAAGGTCGAGGGGATGAACCCCACCGGATCCTTCAAAGACCGCGGCATGACGATGGCGATCACCGCCGCGGTGGCCGAAGGCGCCAAGGCCGTGGTCTGCGCCTCCACCGGCAACACCTCCGCCTCCGCCGCGGCCTACGCGACCCAGGCCGGACTGACCTGTGCGGTGTTGGTGCCGGCGGGGAAGATCGCGATGGGCAAGCTCTCCCAGGCGGTCGCCCACGGGGCCGAGCTGATTCAGGTGGACGGCAACTTCGACGGCTGCCTCGACATCGCTCGCAAGCTCTCCGAGAACTACCCGGTGTTCCTGGTGAACTCGGTGAATCCGGCACGCATCGAAGGCCAGAAGACCGGCGCCTTCGAGGTCGTGGACGCACTCGGCGACGCGCCGGACTACCACCTGCTCCCGGTGGGCAACGCCGGGAACATCACCGCGTACTGGAAGGGTTACCAGGAGTATTCCCGGCCCTGGACCAACCCCTACGAGGGTGCCGACGGCGCGGAGCTCGCCCCGGTGTCCAGCCACACCCCGATCATGTGGGGCTTCCAGGCAGAGGGCGCAGCGCCCATCGTCATGGGTCACCCGGTGACCGAGCCGGAGACGGTCGCGACGGCCATCCGGATCGGCAATCCGGCCTCCTGGGAGAAGGCGGAGGCTGCTCGCGACCAGTCCGCGGGAGTCATCGAGTCGGTGACCGATCAGGAGATCCTCACCGCGCACCGCTGGCTTTCCGCGAAGGAGGGCGTCTTCGTGGAACCCGCCTCGGCCGCCGGCGTCGCCGGACTGATCAAGAAGCACTCTGCCGGCGAGGTCCCTGCGGATAAGACGATCGTCATCACGGTGACCGGTCACGGTCTGAAGGACCCCGACTGGGCGCTGAAGAACGCCGACGGCTCCGACGTCACCCCGACCATGGTCCCGCAGGACGTCGAGACCGTGGCCCGGCAGCTGGGGCTCTGATCCTCGTGAGCGGGCAGTCCAGCATGCATAAACTCGGTCAGGGCCTCGCCCCGGAGCAGGCCCTGGCCCCTTCGGCGGCCACTCCGCCGTCGGCGGGGAACGCGGCTGGGAATCACGAGTCGCCTCAGCTGCGCGAGCCGCTGAGCGCGCCGATGTCCTTCCACCTCAGGGTGCCCGCCACGTCGGCGAATCTCGGCCCGGGCTACGACAGCATGGGCCTGGCCCTGGGACTCTTCGATGAGATCACCGTCCATGCCGCCCCGCGGCGCGGTGCGCAGGCCCAGGTGCAGATCACCGTGGAGGGCGAGGGCTCCGAGACGCTGCCCCGTGACGCCTCCCATCTGGTGGTCACCCTGGTCGAGAAGATCCTCAACGCCAAAGGCTTCAGCCTCCCGGACCTTGAGGTCCGCGCGGTCAACAACATTCCGCACAGCCGCGGACTCGGCTCCTCAGCCGCCGCGGTCGCCTCCGCGGTGATGACCGCGGACACGTTGCTGCCAGAGGGCTTGAGCGAGGACGAGAAGCTGCAGATCGGTTCCCGGATCGAGGGCCACCCGGACAACTACGTACCGGCGCTGCGCGGGGGAGTGGCGATCTCCTGGCAGGACGCCCCGAACGCGCTGTCCTCCGGGTCAGAGGTGCGCAGATCCACCCTCGACACCGGCGACGGGGCGTTCCGCACCGCACCGCTGCTTCCGCACCCGCGGCTGCGCACCGTCGTGGCCGTGCCGAACTTCGAGCAGTCCACCCAGGTGGCGCGCGATCTGCTCCCGGCGCAGATCGATCACTCCGCCGCCGCGCAGAACTCTGCGCGCGCCGCGCTGCTGGTCCACGCCCTGACCAGCGCACCGGAGCTGCTGCTCGACGCCACCGAAGACGCGTTGCACCAGCAGCAGCGCCGTCCCGCCTTCCCCGGATCCATGGCCCTGGTGGACGGGCTCCGGGCCGCCGGGTTCGCCGCCGTGATCTCCGGCGCAGGACCCTCAGTGCTGGTGCTTGCCGATTCCGACGCCCAGGCCAGCGCCGCGGCGCAGCGTATCTCCGCGCTCGGCGGTCCCGACGCGCAGGGTCACGTGTTCACCCCCTCAATCCTGCCGATCGCCGGCTCTGGTGTTACAGTGGAGGCACATCAGCGTTGACGGCGTGCTGCGCACGCTCGCTCTGCCGGGCCGGTCGAATCGGCCTCTAAGAGATCACCATGATGTTCCTTCGCGCAAGCCGCGCTTTTTTCCTGAGCGCTGGACGGTGCCGATTCCTCGACAGAGCGATCCGGCAGCGACCTGCGATGATCCCACTCCCCGCCGGGGACGCGGACCGTGCAAGAAATCTCCCTGATGCTGGATGCGCGAAGAAACAGTAATAAGCCAACGGACTTCTGACGCTCCGTTGAAGACACCGCAGGACGGCGCATCCGCCGGGCCTGCCTGACGAGGGGGAAGGAACCTTCGTGACAGAAACCACCGCTGAGACCACTGCGACTCAGAGCCCTGAGAAGGCCGAGTCCGCTGCACCTGAGCCCAAGAGCTCCGGGCTGGCCGGTCTGAAGCTCGCTCAGCTGCAGGCGCTTGCCTCCCAGCTGGGCATCACCGGAAGCTCGCGGATGCGCAAATCTGCCCTGGTGGAGGCCATCTCCTCGCACCAGCGTGGTGGCGCCGTCGCCGAGCGGGACAAGCAGCAGGACAAGGCGGCCGCCGAAGGTCGCCAGAACGACGCCGCCAAGGGCGGCAGCGACCAGCAGGGCGCCGGCTCCGAGGAGCCCGCCGCGAACCGCCCGAACCGCCGCCGGTCCAAGGCCGAGCCCAAAGCCGAGCCCAAGGCGAGCGAGTCCGTCGCAGAGCAGAACGGCTCCAGCACCGAGGTCGCCGAGAACGCCCAGAGCAGCGGCACCTCGCGCGGGGAGAATTCACGCGAGAACGCGCCCACCGAAGGCGGCGGCAACGATCGCCGCAGTGGACAGCAGAACCGTGATCAGCAGAACAGTGATCAGCAGAACAACGATCAGCAGGCTGGCGAGAGCAGCAGCGCCGAGGACGGCGATTCCCAGCCCCGCGGACGCAACCGCAACCGGCGCAACCGCAATCGCGAGGACAACGGCGGCCAGCAGCAGAACACCGCGCAGGCCGAGGCCCAGCAGGCGGATGCGCAGCCGTCGAACTCCCAGTCAGGCTCCAACGAGCAGACTCAGGACCAGAGCCAGGAGAACGGCCAGCGCAACGACGGCGAAGGCCGCGGAAGGCGCAATCGAGACAACAGCGGCCGTGACGGTGGCCGCGGAGGCCGCGAGAGCAACCGCAACGAGAACAGCCGCAACGACGGCGGGCGCGACAGCAGCCGCAACGACGGCGGCCGCGAGAGCAGCCGCAACGACCGCAACGACGGTGGGCGCGACAGCAGCCGCAACGACCGAAACGACGGTGGGCGCGACAGCAGTCGCAACGATCGCAACGACGGTGGGCGCGACAGCAGCCGCAACGAGAACAGCCGCAACGATCGCAACGACGGCGGGCGCGAGAGCAACCGCAACGAGGGTGGACGCGACGAGGAGCGCCGCAACCGGCGCAGCCGCAATCGCAACGACCGCAATGACCGGGGCGATCGCACTGACCGCAATGACCGGGGTGATCGCAACAACCGCCGTCGCGGCCGCGATCCCGAGGTCGATGACACCGAGGTCACCGAGGACGACGTCCTGGTGCCGGTGGCAGGCATCCTGGACGTGCTCGACAACTACGCCTTCGTGCGGACCTCGGGCTACCTCTCCGGACCCAACGACGTCTACGTGTCCCTGGCCCAGGTCAAGCGGCACAACCTGCGCAAGGGCGACGCCGTTCACGGCCACATCCGCGCTCCTCGCGAAGGTGAGAACCCGCAGAAGCGGGCGAAGTTCAACGCGCTGGTGAAGCTCGACGCCGTCAACGGCCGGCCCTCCGAGGCCAACACCGACCGGGTGGAGTTCAGCAAGCTGGTCCCGCTGTACCCGCAGGATCGTCTGCGCCTGGAGGGTGACGCCAAGGACATCGCACCTCGCGTGATCGACCTGATCGCCCCGATCGGCAAGGGTCAGCGCGGCCTGATCGTCTCCCCGCCCAAGGCCGGCAAGACGATCATCCTGCAGGCCCTGGCGAAGGCGATCAAGATCAACAACCCTGAGGTTCACCTCATGATGGTCCTGGTCGACGAGCGCCCCGAGGAAGTCACCGACATGCAGCGCACGGTCGACGGCGAGGTCATCGCCTCGACCTTCGACCGCCCGGCCGAGGACCACACCACCGTGGCCGAGCTGGCCATCGAACGCGCGAAGCGTCTCGTGGAGCTGGGCAAGGACGTCGTCGTGCTGCTGGACTCCATGACCCGACTGGGCCGTGCCTACAACACCGCGGCCCCGGCTTCAGGCCGGATCCTCTCCGGCGGCGTCGATGCCAATGCGCTCTACCCGCCGAAGCGCTTCTTCGGCGCGGCGCGCAACATCGAGAACGGTGGTTCGCTGACCATCCTCGCCACCGCGCTGGTGGAGACCGGCTCCAAGATGGACGAGGTCATCTTCGAGGAGTTCAAGGGCACCGGCAACATGGAGCTGCGCCTGTCCCGCCGACTGGCGGACAAGCGGATCTTCCCCGCCGTGAACGTGAACGAGTCCTCCACCCGTCGTGAGGAGAACCTCCTCTCGCCGGAGGAGGTCAAGATCATGTGGAAGCTGCGTCGCGTGCTCTCCGGACTCGAGCAGGAGCAGGGTCTCGAGCTGCTGATCAACAAGCTCAAGGCGACCCAGTCCAACGCCGAGTTCCTGATGCTTGCATCGAAGACCACGCTCGGAGACAAAGGCAACTAGCCGCAGCAACAGCTGAAGCCCGGGGAGAGCGCCGCTCTCCCCGGGCTTCGCCTGTAACAGCCCGGTGCGCCCGCGCTGCGTTCGCGCGCCAGCCCAGGAAACGAGAGAGAATCCAGTCATGGACGAAGAGATCAACGCCCGGATGTTCGACTCCGTATCGACGCTGCTCGCCGAGCACGCGGAGCTCCAGGAGCAGCTCGCCGATCCACAGGTCCACGCCGACCAGTCCCTGGCGCGTCGGCTGGGGCGCCGCTACGCGCAGCTCAACGGTGTGGCCGAGGCGCACAAGACGTGGAAACAGCTCAGCGAGGACCTGGTGACCACGCAGGAGCTCGCCGAAGAGGACTCCGAGTTCGCCGCCGAGATCCCCGCGCTCACGGCTGCGCGCGAGGAGGCCGCCGCGAAGCTGCTGCGCATGCTCATCCCACGCGATGAGAACGATGTGCGCAACGTGATCATCGAGATCAAGGGTGGTGCCGGCGGCGATGAGGCGGCGCTCTTCGCCGGGGACCTGCTGCGCATGTACACCCGCTACTCCGAGGCTCGGGGCTGGAAGACCGAGATCATCTCCTCGACCCCCTCAGATCTGGGGGGCTATAAGGATGTACAGATGGCGATCAAGTCCTCCACCAATGACCCTGCCCAGGGCGTCTACGCCCACCTGAAGTTCGAAGGCGGGGTGCACCGGGTCCAGCGGGTGCCCGAAACCGAGTCCCAGGGCCGGATCCACACCTCGGCGGCCGGAGTGCTGGTCCTGCCCGAGGTCGATGAGCCCGAGGAGCTGGAGCTGAGCCAGAACGACCTCAAGATCGACGTCTACCGCTCCTCCGGGCCCGGCGGGCAGAGCGTGAACACCACCGACTCCGCGGTACGCATCACCCACCTGCCCACCGGGATCGTGGTGGCGATGCAGAACGAGAAGTCCCAGCTGCAGAACAAGGAGGCCGCGATGCGGGTGCTGCGCTCCCGGATCCTGGCCCACCAGCAGGAACAGATCGACGCCGACAACGCCCAGGTGCGCAAGTCCCAGGTCCGCACCATGGACCGCTCCGAGCGCATCCGCACCTACAACTACCCGGAGAACCGGATCGTGGATCACCGCAGCGGGTACAAGGCCTACAACCTCGACACCGTGATCAACGGAGACCTGGAGGCCGTGATCCAGTCCTGCGTCGAGCTCGACGAGCAGGAGCGCCTCGCGGCGCTCAACGACAACCAGGCCTGAGCCCGATGCCCGCACACCATCCCGCCCCAGCCGAGCCTGCACACCAGGCAGCTGAGCCCTCGGCGAATCAGGCAGCTGAGCAGCCGGCGAATCAGCCGGCCAATCAGCCAGCGGACCAGCTGCTGGACCAGGCCGCAGCCCGGCTCGGCGCCGCAGGCGTGCCCAGCCCTCGGGTCGATGCTGAGATCCTTGCGGCCCACGTGCTCGGCGTCCCGCGCGGTCGTCTCGCCGCCATGGCCGTGGCGGGCAGCGCGGTCACCGCCGAGCAGGCCGAGAAGCTCACCGACCTGGTCGCCGAGCGCGCCGATCGGGTGCCGCTGCAGCACCTCACCGGACTGGCCCCGTTCCGGCACCTCGAGCTGCGCGTGGGCCCCGGAGTCTTCATCCCGCGCCCCGAGACCGAACAGGTCGCCCAGGTGGCCTTGGATCAGCTCGCACTCATGGCCGCCCAGCGTCCCGCCTCCTGGCGGCCCCGGGTGATCGACCTCGGCACCGGATCCGGTGCCCTGGCCGCCGCCATCGCCGCCGAGCATCCCTCCGCCGAGGTCCACGCCGTGGAACTCTCGGCCCAGGCGGTGGCCTGGGCCGAGCTGAACCTCGTCCCGCTCGGCGTGGCCCTGCACCAGCGGGACCTGCGCGAGGTGCCCGAAGAGTGGGAGTCCAGCTTCGACCTCGTCGTCTCCAACCCGCCCTATATCCCGGCCGGGATGGTGCCGCGCGAGGAGGAGGTGCGGGTCCATGATCCGGAGCTGGCGCTCTACGGCGGGGGAGCCGACGGACTCACCATGCCCCATGCGGTGATCGCCGCCGCCAAACGGCTGCTGGTGCCGGGCGGCTGGTTCATCCTGGAACACGCCGAGTCCCAGGCTTCGGTGCTCGCCGAGCACTGCCGCGCCGACGAGTCACTGACACAGGTCAGCACCCACCAAGACCTCACCGGACGAGACCGCGCCACCAGCGCGGTCACCGGCGCTGCCGCTGACGCAGGCCCGTGGCTGAGCAAGATCCAGCTCTCGGCGTGGAAGAATGGCGCGCGTGAGCCAGACAGTCGACTGCACCGACCCCGCCTCCCGCGCCGAGGGCATCTCTGCGGCGCAGGACGCGCTCTCCCGCGGCGAAACGGTGGTCCTGCCCACCGACACGGTCTACGGGATCGGCGCCGACGCGTTTTCGCCGCAGGCCGTCGCGGTGCTGCTGGCCGCCAAGGGACGCAGCCGCGCCATGCCGCCGCCGGTGCTGATCGGGCGCCCCGAGATCATGGACGCCCTGGCCATCGATGTTCCCGAGGAGGCCCGGGCCCTGGCGCAGGCCTTCTGGCCGGGTCCGATGACGCTGATCCTGCATGCCCAGCCCTCGCTGCGCTGGGACCTGGGGGAGACCCGCGGCACCGTGGCGCTGCGCATGCCCGCCGATGATCTCGCCCTGGACCTGCTCGGCGCGACCGGACCGCTGGCCGTCTCCTCGGCCAACCGCACCGGCATGCCCGCCGCGACCACCGTCGCGCAGGCCCAGCAGATGCTCGCGGAATCCGTCTCGGTCTACCTCGACGACGGCGACCGCGGCTCCTCCGAGGCCTCGACCATCATCGACGCCACCGTGACCCCGCTGCGCGTGGTGCGCCCCGGGGCGCTGCCGCTCGCCGAGCTGCAGGCCGTGGTCGCCAGCCTGGCGCCCGAAGCCCCGTCTGAGGCAGAGGCCTCCGAAGCTCCGGCTGAGGCAGAGGCCTCTGAAGCCCCGCCTGAGGCAGAGGCGCCCGACACGCACTCATGATCTATTTCCTGGCAGTCCTCGCCGTCTCGATGGTGGTGACCTATCTGCTCACCCCCGCGGTGCGAAGCATCGCGCTGAAGCTGGGCATCTACACCCCCATCCGGGAACGCGATGTGCACAGCCAGATCAAGCCGCGCTGGGGCGGGGTGGCGATGTTCCTCGGGATGGTCGTCGGCCTCGCCGCGGCCTCCACGATTCCCTACCTCAGCGGGATCTTCGCCGATCTGACCCCGGTGCGCGGCGTGTTCGCGGCGATGGTGGTGATCCTGCTGGTCGGCATGGCCGACGACACCTGGGACATCCCGTGGATGCTCAAGCTCGGCGGACAGGTCGGGGCTGCCGTCATCCTGGTGCTCCATGGGATCCAGCTCGAGGTCATGCCGGTGGGCTGGCTCGGGGTGGGTGGTCCGCTGGTCCAGTCGCTGCTGACCGTCTTCGTGGTGGTGCTCACCATCAACGCCTTCAACTTCATCGACGGCCTCGACGGGTTGGCCGCCGGGGTCGCCGCGCTCGGCGGCGCCGCCTTCTTCATCTACAGCTACCTGTTGACGCTCTCCATCAACGCCTTCGACGCCTCGAACCTGGTGACCCTGCTGATGGCGGTGCTGGTGGGCTCCTGCCTGGGGTTCCTGCCGCACAACTTCTACCCCTCCAAGATCATCATGGGCGACACCGGGGCGATGCTGCTGGGACTGGTCATGGCTGCCGGGGCCCTCGCGGTGACCGCCGACGTCGGCCAGCTCGCCGAGGGCTTCAGATTCCGTAACATCCCGGCGTACATGCCGATCCTGCTGCCGCTGGCGGTGACCCTGCTTCCCCTGCTGGACCTGGCGATGGCGGTGGTCCGGCGCACCGCGCGCGGGTCCTCGCCGTTCACCCCGGATCGCGGGCACCTGCACCACAAGCTGGTCGACGGCGGCTACTCCCACCCGCAGGCGGTGCTGCTGCTCTACCTCTGGTCGGCGCTGTTCGCCTTCGGGGCTGTGTCCTTCAACTTCCTGCCCTGGTGGCTGGTCACCTCGGGCATGCTGCTGAGCCTGGGCGCCGCGGTGGTGCTCACGCTGGGGCCCTGGCTTCGGCGTCGTGCGCTGCGAGTCAACCGTGCCGCCGCCCAACGGGCACTGCGGCACCGGCTGGGCGGCTGAGCCAGCCCCTGGACCTGGCCGTGAGTGGGGTGGGACTGCCCCGCGCCAGTGTTGCCCGGCAGTGCCGGGGGTCGTTGTTCTGGTAAGCTTTCGGTGACTTCCCACACTAGTTCCGTGTGTTCTCACACCTGCGTGGGGGAGTTGCCCGTGGACCGTCTTCGGAAGTCTTTCTCGTAGACCGGCGGACCACATACAAGGCGAGACGGAGTTGATCCGGCTTCCGATGCCCGGGGTAGTAACCCACTGACGGACACCGCAGAGAGGACCAGCGTTGCATTCGCTTGCGCCCATGGCCACCAATGAAGGTGGATTCCAGCCGCCCACGATTTCTGAGACGCACCTTCCGGAGATCTTTCCCTGGATGGCGGAGTGGGGGACTGGCTTCGGCAAGAACATGCTGATGGTCATCCTCTCGGTCATCGTCATCTCCTGGTTCTTCATGTGGGCGATCCGGAAGCAGTCCCTGGTTCCATCCCGCACCCAGTTCATCGCGGAGTCCGGCTATGGATTCGTCCGGCACACCCTGGGGCGCGACATCCTCGGTGAGAAGCACTTCCGGCAGTGGATCCCGCTGCTCTTCGCGGTGTTCTTCTTCGTGCTGGTCAACAACATCTTCGGCGCCATCCCGGGCCTGCAGCTGCCGACCTTCTCCCACGCCGGCCCCGCCTACGCGCTGGCCGGAATCATCTGGATCGCCTGGATCGTGCTGGGCTTCAGGACCCACGGGCCGAAATTCATCAAGCTCATGACGGTGCCCTCGGGCGTGCCGAAGTGGCTGCTGCCGCTGCTGGTGGTCCTGGAGTTCCTCTCGAACTTCATCATCCGTCCGCTCACGCACTCGCTGCGTCTGATGGCCGTGATGCTCGCCGGTCACATCATCGTGATGCTCGCCGGCTCCGGCGTCGAGTTCCTCGTCGCCCAGCAGGGCGGTCTGGACGGCTACGGCCTCGGCGCGCTGATCCTGGTGGGCTCCATCCCGCTGTACTTCCTGGAGCTCATCATGATGGTCCTGCAGGCCTTCGTCTTCGCCCTGCTGACAGCGATCTACATCCAGGGCTCCATCGAGGCTGACGCCCACTGATTTTCCTCTATGCGGTTCGGATGACCTGAGACGGACACCGAGTCGCAGCGGCGGACCGGCAGACGCCGGTGAGCCTGACATTGAACCGTCCGCGTGGTACGCACGCCGGACTCGTACAGAAAGTGAGCAACACATATGGACGGCACTCTGAACATGGTCGGTATGGGTCTCGCAGGCTTCGGCGCTGCACTGGCCATCGGCATGATCTTCTCGGCCTACCTCAACGGTGTGGCCCGCCAGCCCGAGGCGCAGCGCGTGCTGCAGCCCATCGCCATCCTCGGCTTCGCGCTGGCGGAGGCGGTCTTCATCCTTGCCATCGTCTTCGCCTTCGTGCTCTGACGCTGGTTCGATTCTTCTGGGACGGGCACCGGAGCTCCGGGCCCTCTGAGATCGTCAGACTACTGAAAAAAGGGTGAACACATGATCAGTGCATCTCTGATCCAGGCGGCAGAAGGTGACGCCAACCCATTGCTTCCCAACCCCTGGGAAGCGCTGGTCGTAATACTCGGCTTCCTGGTGCTGCTCTATGTCGTCAAGAAATGGATCGCGCCGGCATTCGAGAAGGCCTATCAGACCCGCATCGAGGCCATCGAAGGTGGACTCAACGAGGCGGAGAAGGCCAAGTCTGAAGCCGAGGCCATGAAGGCTGAGTACGAGAAGAACCTCGGGGATGCCCGCGCTGAGGCGAGCCGGATGCGCGAGGAAGCTCGCGCCGAGGGTGCGCAGATCGTCGCCGAGCACAAGGAGAAGGCCGCCGTGGAGGCAGCCCGCATCACCGAACAGGCCCAGCAGCAGATCGCCGCAGAACGGGCATCGGCCGCACATTCGCTCAAGGCTGAGGTCGGGTCGCTGGCCACACAGCTTGCGAGCCGGATCGTCGGCGAGGCGCTCGAGGACGACACCCGCTCCCAGCGAGTGGTGGATCGCTTCCTCGCCGACCTCGACGCTGATCAGTCAGCTCAGGCTGGCCAGACAGGAGCAGCACAGTAATGGCAGCGGTGACCACCGAATCCCTGGCAGCCGTGCAGCAGGAGCTCGCGCCGTCATTGGCGCAGGCCGACCTCGAGGTCGCCCGCGAGCTCTTCGCTGTACTGGATGTCCTCGATTCCTCGGCAGGGCTGCGCCGCAGCCTCACCGACCCCTCCCGTGATCCGCAGGATCGGGTGGCGATGGCGCGCAGCCTCTTCGGCGCGAAGGTCAAGGCCACGACGACGGAAGTCCTCGATGCCCTGGTCTCACGACGCTGGAGCAAGGAGCGCGATCTCGGCGATGCCGTCGAGGTCCTCGCCGTCGTAGTGGTGGTGGTGCAGGCCGAGCGTGAGGGCCTGGCAGGACTCGAGAAGCTGGAGACCGCGCTGCTGGACTTCCGGCGGACCGTGGCCTCCTCGCACCAGGTGCAGCGTGCGCTGACCGACGCCCAGGCAACCGGCGAAGCCAAGCAGAAGCTCGGTGCGCAGCTCTCACCGGGAGCCAGCGCCGAGGCGCGGTTGCTCATCGATCGCGCCGTGACGGCGCCGCGCGGGCTTCGTCCCTCGCAGCTCGTCGAGCGCTTCACCGAGCAGATCGCAGCACGCCAGCAGCGCTGGATCGCACTGGTCACCGTCGCCAAGGAGCTGGACCCCAGCTATATGCAGCGGCTCGGGGCAAGCCTGGACCGTTACTTCGGTCGAGAGCTCAAGCTCGACGTCGTGCTCGACCCGGCCGTGGTCGGCGGCATCCGTGTCCAGGTCGGAGATGAGGTGGTCGACTCAACGGTGGCCACCAAGCTCAATGACCTGAACCGGAGACTGGCCAGCTAGTCTTCTTCAGACTGGCTCAACACATACGTGAATCTTTGAACCACCCGGCCGCAGACTGCGGCCATGACTGAGGAGAGCAGGGACTGCAGATGGCCGACTTGACCATCAACGCCGACGACGTCCGCAACGCCTTGAACGATTTCGCCGCATCCTACGATCCCGGCAGCGCAGAGCGCGTCGAGGTCGGACGCGTGATCTCCGCGGCTGACGGCATCGCTCGTGTCGAGGGACTTCCCTCGACCATGGCAAACGAACTTCTTCGCTTCGAAGACGGCACTCTGGGCCTGGCCCAGAACCTCGACACCCGAGAGATCGGCGTCGTGATCCTCGGCGAGTTCTCCGGCATCGAGGAGGGCCAGGAGGTCACCCGCACCGGCGAGGTCCTCTCGGTCCCGGTCGGTGACGAGTTCCTGGGTCGCGTGGTCGACCCGCTGGGCACGCCCATCGACGACAAGGGCGACATCACCCCGGAGGGTCGCCGTCCGATGGAGCTTCAGGCTCCCTCGGTGGTGCAGCGCAAATCCGTGCACGAGCCGCTGCAGACCGGCATCAAGGCCATCGACGCCATGATCCCGATCGGCCGCGGCCAGCGTCAGCTGATCATCGGTGACCGCCAGACCGGCAAGACCGCGATCGCCATCGACGCCATCCTGAACCAGAAGGCGAACTGGGAATCCGGCGATGTCGCCAAGCAGGTCCGCTGTGTCTACGTCGCTGTGGGCCAGAAGGCCTCCACCATCGCTGCCGTGCGGCAGACCCTGGAGGAGCGCGGCGCGCTGGAGTACACCACCATCGTGGCGTCCCCGGCCTCAGACCCCGCCGGTTATAAGTACCTGGCGCCGTTCGCCGGCTCGGCCATCGGCCAGCACTGGATGTACGGCGGCAAGCACGTGCTGATCGTCTTTGATGACCTCTCCAAGCAGGCTGAGGCCTACCGCGCGGTCTCGTTGCTGCTGCGTCGCCCACCGGGCCGCGAAGCCTACCCCGGCGACGTGTTCTACCTGCACTCCCGTCTGCTCGAGCGTTGTGCCAAGCTCTCCGACGAGCTCGGCGCCGGTTCGATGACCGGACTGCCGCTGGTGGAGACCAAGGCCAACGACGTCTCGGCCTACATCCCGACCAACGTCATCTCGATCACCGACGGTCAGATCTTCCTGCAGTCGGACCTGTTCAACGCCAACCAGCGTCCGGCAGTCGACGTGGGCATCTCGGTGTCCCGCGTCGGTGGTGCCGCGCAGCTCAAGGCCATGAAGAAGGTCTCGGGCACGCTGAAGCTGGACCTGGCGCAGTACCGCGACATGCAGGCCTTCGCGATGTTCGCCTCGGACCTGGACCCCGCCACCCGCCAGCAGCTGGTGCGCGGCGAGCGACAGACCGAGCTGCTCAAGCAGGCGCAGTACACGCCGTACCCGATCGAGGACCAGGTCGCATCGATCTGGACCGGCGCCCAGGGTCACCTGGACGATGTCGAGACCGCTGACATCAAGCGCTTCGAGACGGACTGGCTGGACTACCTGCGTCGCAAGACCAACGTGCTGACCAACATCGCCGCCTCCGGCAAGCTGGAGGACGACACCGTCAGCGCGCTCAAGGACGCCATGGTCGCGTTCAAGAAGGAATTCCACGCCGAGGGTGCTTCGTCCATCGTGGGCAACGAGCAGACCGACGCGATGTCCGCCGACGAGATCAGCCAGGAAGAGATTCCCGCCCGCAGCTGAGGTTTTCACCCCCGCTGAGCAGAATCACTTGCTGGACGACATCAGGGAAGGACAAGCATGGGAGCCCAGATTCGGGTCTACCGCCAGAAGATCGCATCGACCTCGTCGATGAAGAAGATCTTCAAGGCGATGGAGCTGATCGCGACGTCTCGCATCGGCAAAGCACGCAGCCGTGCGCGGGCAGCCTCGCCATACGCAGATGCCATCACACGTGCGGTCTCCGCCGTGGCCTCGCAGAACGACATCGATCATGTGCTGACCACAAAGGTGGAGAACCCCACCCGCGCGGCAGTGCTGATCCTCACCAGCGACCGCGGACTCGCCGGCGCCTACTCCACGAATGTGCTCAAGCGGGGCGAAGCCCTGACCAAGCGCCTTCGGGAGGACGGCAAGGAGATCCGCCCCTACCTCTATGGACGCAAGGCGCAGGCGTTCTACGACTTCCGTGAGCGGGAGTATGACCAGGTATGGACCGGAAACACCGACGCCCCCGAGGTGGACCGTGCTCAGGAGATCGGCCGCACACTGGTCGATCGCTTCCTGCAGCCCACCGAGGAGGGTGGCGTGGACGAGCTGTACCTCGTCTACACCGAGTTCCAGTCCATGGTGAAGCAGGAGCCGGTGGTGCGACGTCTGTTGCCGCTGGCCTTCGTGGAGCAGGATGCGGACGCCAAGCACGAGCCCACCCCGCTGTACGACTTCGAGCCCGCCGCCGAAGAGGTCCTCGATGCGCTGCTCCCGCGGTACATCGAGTCCAAGATCTTCGCGGCGATGCTGGAGGCCTCGGCATCGGAGCTCGCAGCTCGCCAGCGGGCGATGAAGTCCGCTGCCGACAATGCGGACGACCTCATCAAGAAGTACACCCTGTTGCGCAACAACGCTCGCCAGGCCGAGATCACCCAGGAGCTCAGCGAGCTCATCGCGGGTGCCGACGCTCTGGCCGCGAGCTAGCCCACGGGTACTCCCGCAGGCCAACAACAGACGTTTTGACATCATCCAAGATCAAGTGAAGTGAGAGAGATGACTGCCACCACTGCAGAGCAGAGCTCCGGAGGAGCCGGTCAGCCGGGTGCGACTGGTCGCATCGCCCGGGTGATCGGTCCGGTCGTGGACATTGAGTTCCCCGCCGACTCCATCCCATCGATGTACAACGCGCTCAACTCCGAGGTCACCCTCGGCGGCGTGACCCGCAAGATCACCTTCGAGGTCGCCGCGCACCTGGGTGACAACCTCATTCGCGCGATCTCGCTGCAGGCCACCGACGGCCTGGTGCGCGGCACCCCCGTGCACGACACCGGATCCGCGATCTCGGTGCCAGTGGGTGAGTCCGTGAAGGGACACATCTTCAACGTCCTGGGCGAGACCCTGGACATGCCGATCTCGGAGCTCGAGGTGACCGATCGCTGGCCGATCCACCGCCCGGCCCCGAACTTCGCCGCGCTCGAGGGTTCCACCGAGATGCTGGAGACCGGCATCAAGGTGATCGACCTGCTGACTCCCTACATCCAGGGTGGCAAGATCGGTCTCTTCGGTGGTGCCGGTGTCGGCAAGACCGTGCTGATCCAGGAGATGATCACCCGTGTGGCCCGCAACTTCGGCGGCACCTCGGTGTTCGCCGGTGTCGGTGAGCGCACCCGTGAGGGCAACGACCTCTGGGTGGAGATGGAAGAGGCCAACGTGCTGAAGGACACCGCACTGGTGTTCGGTCAGATGGATGAGCCGCCAGGCACGCGTCTGCGTGTGGCACTGAGCGCCCTGACCATGGCGGAGTACTTCCGCGATGTGCAGAACCAGGATGTGCTGCTCTTCATCGACAACATCTTCCGCTTCTCCCAGGCCGGCTCCGAGGTCTCCACGCTGCTCGGGCGCATGCCCTCGGCAGTGGGCTACCAGCCGAACCTCGCGGACGAGATGGGTGTGCTCCAGGAGCGCATCACCTCGACCCGCGGCCACTCGATCACCTCGATGCAGGCCGTCTACGTACCCGCCGATGACTACACCGACCCGGCGCCGGCGAACGTGTTCGCCCACCTGGATGCGACCACGGAGCTCTCCCGTGCGATCGCCTCGCGTGGTCTGTACCCGGCTGTGGACCCGCTGAGCTCGACCTCGCGCATCCTGGACCCGCAGTACGTGGGTCAGGAGCACTATGACACCGCGACTCGGGTGAAGCAGATCCTGCAGAAGAACAAGGAGCTGCAGGACATCATCGCGATCCTGGGCATCGACGAGCTCGGCGAAGAGGACAAGATCGTCGTCTCCCGTGCCCGCCGCATCGAGCAGTTCCTGTCGCAGAACACCTACACCGCCAAGCAGTTCACCGGTGTGGACGGCTCCACTGTTGCGATCAAGGACACCATCGAGGGCTTCAACGCCATCGCCAACGGCGATCTCGACCACATCCCGGAGCAGGCGTTCTACAACGTCGGCGGCCTCGATGATGTCGAGCGTCTCTACGCCGAGATCAAGAAGCGGGGCTGAGCATGGCCGAACTCGACGTCCAGGTGGTCGCCAGCGACCACGCCGTCTGGTCCGGTGCCGCGAAGTCGGTGCGCGGGCGCACCGTGGAGGGTGACATCGGCATCCTGCCGGGTCACACCCCGGTGCTCTCGCTGCTGGCCGAAGGTGACCTGGTCATCAACCCCGTCGAGGGCGCTCCGGTGCGGGCTCGGGTCAGTGGAGGATTCTTCTCCGTGGACTCCGATCAGGTGACCATCGTGGCGGACAAGGCCGAGCTCGACGAGAGCTGAGTCTTCCCACCGACTGATCCAACCGCATCACCAGGCGGGCCCCCGGACTCCTCACGGAGACCGGGGGCCCGCCTGTCTGTGGGCCGCGGGTCCAGCGTCCACGCCGGGCCTGAGCCGATCGGGCTGCGATAGATTGGCCCGAACCACCCCTGTCACACCGCCTAGAACGTCCGCAGCCTCGGGAGCATGTCATGCGTGAGCTCGTCTACTACATCGCCACCAGCATCGACGGCTTCATCGCGGACCCGGCGGGGGACTTCTCCAGCTTCCCGCTGGATCCACAAACCTTGGAGGCGCTCTTCGAGCTCTATCCCGAGACCTGCCCGGTGCACGCACGGGAGGCTCTGGGTGTCACGGCGGAGCCTCGCCGCTTCGACACGGTCCTGATGGGCCGACGCACCTATCAGCCCGCGGTGGATGCCGGGCTGGTCGGTGGTGCGTATCCGCACCTTCGTCAGATCCTGGCAGCGCATCGCGCGCCGGCGCAGGCGCCGGGCGTCGAGGTGATCCACGGGGATCTGGCCTCCCAGGTGCGCGAGCTCAAGGCCGAACCCGGCAGGGACATCTGGCTCTGCGGGGGAGCTGAGCTCGCGGGGCAGCTCCTCGGCGAGATCGACGAGGTTCAGCTGAAGATCAACCCGCTGGTGCTCGGCGCCGGCATCCCGCTGTTCAGAGCAGAGGCCATGGCACACACCTTCCACCCCGCAGGTCTCGAGTCGCTGCCCGGAGGGGTCACGCTCGCGACGTTTCGCGCCGCAGGCGTCGCCGGAAGCCCGCTCGAGAGCGGCAGCGGAAGCGGCACCGAAAGCGGCACCGAGAGCGGCACCGAAAGCGGCGACGGAAAACGCGCCGGTTAGCGGCTAGAAGAGTCGCGAATCGGCGTCGTCGACCCCGCGCATCGCGTCGTAGTCCAGCACCAGGCAGCGGATGCCGCGATCCTCGGCCAGTGTGCGAGCCTGCGGCTTGATCTGCTGGGCGGCGAAGACCCCCTGCACCGGAGCCAGCAGCGGATCGCGGTTGAGCAGCTCCAGGTAGCGGGTGAGCTGCTCGACGCCGTCGATGTCACCGCGACGCTTGAGCTCCACGGCCACACTGCCCTGCGGCCCGCGGGCGAGCAGGTCCACCGGGCCGATCGGCGTCGGATGCTCCCGGCGGATCAGTCGGTGCCCGGCGCCCAGGAGCTCGATCTGCTCGGCGAGCAGCCTCTGCAGGTCGGACTCCACGCCGTCCTTGACCAGACCTGGGTCCACGCCGAGGTCGTGGGAGACGTCCTCGTGGACCTCGCTGATCAGGATGCGCAGCGTGTCATCGCTCTTGGTCGCCGAGACCGTCCAGACCTCGGTGATCCCGGCTTCGCGCTGCTGCGCGTCGGGCTCGGTGACCCGCATCGTGGCCGGCGGGGACATCCAGTTCAGCGGCTTATAGGAGCCGCCGTCGGAATGGATGAGCACGCCGCCGTCGGCCTTGACCATGAGCAGGCGCGTGGCCTGGGCCAGGTGGGCGTTGAGCCGTCCGGAATATGACACTGAGCAGGTCGCAATTACCAATCGCACGGTGCCTGATCCTACCCGGTCATCGCACTCCGGCCGCACGTGCAGCGCAAGGAGCGGTCGCGGTGGTGCGGGAGGAGTCCCGATCACCTGGAACAATGGGACCCATGGCCAAGTCTGCGAAGGGACCCGGAAGGCGCGCGTCGAAATGGCAGCGCGAGCACCGGCCGCTGTCCACCGGGGTCTTCGGTCACGGAGCATTCTCCACGGGGACGGTGCGCCGCCGGGACGGGGAGTACCACGTGCGCCATATCTCCGCCTCCGCTGCGCAGAAGAGCTACACCTGCCCGGGATGCCAGCTCCCGGTGCCCGCCGGCACCGCCCACGTAGTGGCCTGGCGTGCGGATTCGATCTTCGGCGATGAACACGCCGCCGCCGAGCGGCGCCACTGGCACAGTCACTGCTGGCGGATCGGCTGACGCCAGGCCTGCCAGGAAGCCCGACGCGGGCTAGCGCGCGTCCTGCCGGCGGATGAGCACCTCTCGGGTCAGCAGCATCACGGCGGCCGCGGTCGGGATGGCCATCAGGGCGCCGAGCACGCCGAGCAGCGTGCCGCCGGCGATCACCGAGATCACGACGACGGCGGCGGGGATCCGCACGGCACGCGCCATGATGCGCGGGGAGACGAAGTACGCCTCCACCTGCAGGTACACGAAATAGATGCCGGCGAACGTCGCCGCGGTCTGCCAGTCCACCGTGAGCGCGACCAGTGTGACCAGGGTGCCGCCGGTGACCGGGCCGACCAGGGGGATGAAGGCCAGCACCCCGGCGACCACCGCGAAGAGCACGCCGAACGGCACACCGGCGATGCTGATCGCGATGAACGCGACGATCCCGTTGAGCAGCGCCACCCCGGCCTGGCCGATCACGTAGTGGCCGACCCCGTCCAGGATCCGGTCCCCGAGGTGCTGGACCCGGTCGCGCTTGGACCGCGGCGCCAACCGATAGGCCCAGGCGGTCATCACCGGCAAGGAGGCCAGGAAATAGATCGCAAGGACGAACACCACCAGTGTGCCCAGACCGGTGGTCAGGATCGCGGTCCCGACGCCGAACAGCCCGCCGAGAGCATTGGTGATGTTCATCGGGTCAGAGATGAACCGGTTGACCTCGGTGTCGATGATCTGCTGGATCTGGAACTCATCTTCGATGCTCTGGAACCACTGCGAGCTGGAGATGTTCTCGACCAGCACCGGCAGTGAACGCACGAAGGTGGCGGTCTGCTCGGTGACCATCGGGGCCAGGGCCGCGATGAAGGTGGCGACGACGGCGAGGAACCCGGTGATCGTGACCGCCACGCCCGCGGGCCGCGGCAGACCGGCCCGTTCCAGGCTGCGCACCACCGGATCAAGGCCAATGGCGATGAACAGCGAGGCGGTGATCCACACCAGCAGCTGCGTATTGGCCTGAGCCACGAAGAACACCATCAGCGCCAGGCCGACGCCGAGGGCGAGCATGAATCCGGTGTAGATCGGGCGTGAGGTGGAGGTTGCGGCCGTCTGCGGGTCCCCGGCGGAGACCGGAGGCAGACCGTACTCATCGAATTCGGGCGGGGTTCCCGAGGACCTGGCCGCGCGGGCCGAACGCATCGTCCGGACGCTGTTCTGCACGGCCCGCAGACCTCGTCCAGCGGGGACGCGGGCGAAGCGTCGACGGCGCGGAGCAGCGGGGCCAGTCTGCTCGTCGCTGCCCGGCGGGACCTGGGACTCCCGCTGATGAGGATTCGGCTCGGACTCTGTCACGGGGTCAGCTTAGCCACGCCCCCGTCGCCGGACACCATCCCTCGGCGGGAAACCTTCCAGCCGACGCTCAGACTGTGATCTTATTGTTACGTTCGGTATCCTAGGGGGTTGAACCCTCGTCTCCCTCGATCAAGGACCTCTCACCCGTGCGTTTCCCCGCTTCCATCATCGCTTTCATCCTGGGTCTGCTCATGGCAGGCATCGGGGTGGGGCTGCTCACCGTCTGGGCCTCCGATGAGGTCCCCACCGCGCAGAGCGAGGAGGTTCAGGACGCCCCGCTGACCGTGATCAGCGACGACCTGATCGACCCGGAGGCCGAGCGCGAAGAGTTCACCATCAATGCCGAGGGCGAGTACACCATCGCCCTGGCGCGCACCCAGGACATCGAAGCCTGGGTGGGTGACGCGGCCCATGTGACCATCGGCGCGGTGCGTCAGGGTGAAGAGGACGCTCCTGCCACCATCGAGACGGAGTTCACCGAGGGTGAGACCACGGTGCCGGATCCGAGCGGCTCTGATCTCTGGGCCGCCACGGAGACCACCCAGGGTGATCTGCGCTACCGCTGGAGCGCCCCCGATGACACCGGCGAGTGGAGCCTGCTGATCTTCCGCGACGGCGAGGAGCCCGCGCCCAGCGCGGTCACGGTCGAGCTTCCGGAGGAGGAGGAGGAGAGCCTGCTCGGCACGACGCTGATCGTGCTCGGCGCACTGGTGATCCTGGTGGGCATCTTCCTGCTCTATCGAGCACTGGCCGCCCGACGCCGCGATTCCACCACCCCCGTCGGCGCGCCCGGTGCCTCTGCCACCCCCGTCGGCGCGCCCGGTGCCTCCGCCACCGCCGTGAGTGCCACGGAGACCTCCGCCGCCGGCGCGAGTGCTACGGACACCGCCGTCGTCACCGCCACCACCGAGGACGAGATGAATCAGACCGAAGGACACCCCAAGCGCCCCGATCGTGACGATCCGCAGCATGTCGATCCTGCCGAGGAAGAGCTGACCGGAACCCTTGGCTCGATCTCCGCCACCGAGAGCACCTACGATCCCGACGCGCTCCGCGAGGAAGACCCGACTGCGGCCGGAGCGGACGCTCGGGAGGCCGGAACCCCAGAGGATCCCGAGGCCACCGGCATCATCGCCCCGGTGGACGCCGAGACGGCTGAGGCCGAGGAGCCCGAGAACGGGACCGAGAACAGCACCGAGGACGGCACTGAAGAGGGCCGCACCTGGCGCAGCCGCTCGGTGGCGACCGCCGCGGCGTTCGCGCTGGCCCTGAGCCCGGCAGTGCTGGTGGCCGACGCGGAGAACCCCGCAGAGGACCCCGCCGAGGACGACTCTGCGCAGACCGAAGAGGTCGAAGCCGAAGAGGTGGAGGCCGAGGACGGCGAGGACGCCGGATACTCGGTGCTCCTGGAGTCCCAGCTGCAGGGGATCGTGGAGGACATCGCGGAGCAGGCGGCCGCCGCGGACGCCGAGTTCGACGCCGAGATGCTCGCCCCCCGCGTGTCCGGGAACGCCGCACAGGTCCGGGAGCTGACCTACCGCAACCATGAGATGGACGAGCAGGTCACCCCCGACGCGATCGGCACCGAGATCCTCAGCGCCGCCGTGACCTCCAGCACCGAGTTTCCCCGCCAGGCCGTGGTCATCACCCAGGAGGCCGAGGCTGAGATCCCACAGGTGCTTGTCATCGAACAGGAATCGCCCCGAGAGAACTATGCGCTCACCCAGGCAGTGCTGATGGTCCCGGGCACAGCGTTCCCGGCCATCTCCGCCGAAGACGGCGGCGTGGAGCCGGTGGACCCCGATGACGAGGTGGCCCGGTTCGCCGCGAACCATGCCATGGAGCGCGTCGCCGTGTTCATGAACAACCGCGAGTACTACTTCGGCATGAGCGTGGAGGAGAACGCCTATATCGAGGACCTGCAGGCGTACCAGGAAGAGCTCAACGAGAGCGCCGAGGACCTCAGCATCTCCTACACCCGGCCTTTCATCGGCGAGGGAAGCACCGCGCTGCGGCTGCCGGATGGTTCGGTCATCGCCGTGGGAAGCTTCGACTCCACCACGCAGCTGCGCCCGGAGGAAGATGCCTCGATCAATCTCAGCGGAGTCACCGCCGAGCTGGCGGGGACCGACTCCACCACCGAGGACGTGGACATCGTCAACCGTGAGTCGATGATCCTGCACATCCCGGCCGAGGAGGGCGAGCGGGTCGACGTGCTCGGAGTCCACGATATTGTGAACGAGGTCAACGTACTGGACTGATCTCCGCATCTGGAGATCGGTCCGCCGGACCAGCCTGATCGACGCCGACGTGCAAGGAGCGCTGCAGTGACAGATTCCGCCCAGGAGCCCCAGTCCCGACGGGTCGACGCCAGGGGAGCGGTGGACCTCTCCGGTCTCGCCTCCCAGGGCGCACCCGCTGCGCCCACACCCGCTGGACCAGCGGGCCAGAGTCCGACCGCTCAGGCCCAGGCCACGGCAGGCCCGTCAGCAGCGCCCAACAGCTGGGCGATCCAGGTGCAGCCGCAGCAGCTTCAGCAAGTGGTGGAGCTCTCCGGGCAGGCCCCGGTGATCGTGCTCATCCACGGTGCCGACGCTGCATCAGCGACGATGAAGACCACCCTGGAGGATCTCGTCGACGCCCAGCAGGGTCGCCTCCTGCTGGCGGAGATCGACTCCGCGGCGCACCCAGAGCTGGCCCAGAGCGCCGATCAGGTCCCGGTGGCCACCGCCTTCATCGGCGGACGTCCGGTCGGGGAGTTCGACGCCTCGGTGCCCGCCGATCAGCTCGCCCAGCTCGTGACGCAGATGGTGCAGATGGCGACGCAGAACGGGATGACGCAGAAGCTGCCGGCACAGTCCACCCGAGTCGTGGAGGGCCAGGAGCCTCCCGCTGAGCCTGAGCTGCCGCCCTTGCACCAGGCGGCGCTCGACGCCCTGGAGAACAGCGACTACGCCGCGGCCGCGACGGCCTACCAGCAGGCCATCAAGGAGAAGCCCGACGACGAGGACGCCAAGATCGGCCTGGCCCAGGTGAAGCTGCTGCAGCGCACCACCGGAGCCGATCTCGCCGCAGCCCGGCAGGCAGCGGCGGAGAACCCCGACGACATCGACGCACAGATCGCCGTCGCCGACCTCGACGTGCTGGGCGGCCATGTGGAGGACGGCTTCTCACGACTGGTCCGATTCATCCAGACCCACTTCGGTGACGATCGGGAGACCGCGCGCGCCCACCTGGTCGAGCTGTACTCCATCACGGGCGACACCGATCCCCGGGTCTCCGCCTCGCGCAAGCAGCTGGCGCGAGCGCTCTTCTAGAGCCCTGCATCCGGCGCAGCCCGGATGCCTCACGCCATGTCCTTCTCAGGGCTGAGGTGGAGCTGACCTGGGGTCGGTAGGCTCGAGGCATGCAACCAGCCAGTGAGAGCCCTGCTGCCCTGACTCCTCCTGCCCCGACCCCGCCTGACCTGAGGGTCCCGGCGCTGCGGCTGCGCGGTCTGGCCAAGAGATTCGGGCAGACCCCCGCGGTGGACCACCTCGACCTCGATGTGCCGCGCGGCTCCTTCTATGGCTTCGTCGGACCCAACGGGGCGGGCAAGACCACCACGCTGTCCATGGCCACCGGTCTGATGCGTCCCGACGCCGGCACCGCCGAAGTCGGAGGCATTGATGTCTGGGCCCAGCCCCGCGAGGCCAAACAGACCATGGGCGTGCTCGCCGACGGCGTCATGCTCTTCAACAAGCTCACCGGAGCACAGCTGGTGACCTACGCGGGTCTGCTGCGCGGCATGGACCGCGACACCGTGGCCTCCCGGACCGAGGACCTGCTTCGGGTGCTCGGTCTCGAAGATGCCCGGGGGAAGCTGGTCCAGGACTACTCCGCCGGGATGACCAAGAAGATCGCGCTGGCCTCCGCAATGGTCCACGCCCCGGAGCTTCTGGTGCTCGATGAGCCTTTCGAAGCCGTGGACCCGGTGTCCGCGCGCACCATCCGTGGCCTGCTGGAGTCCTACGTCGCCTCCGGCGGCACGGTGATCCTCTCCAGCCATGTGATGGATCTGGTCCAGCGAATGTGCTCCCACGTCGGGATCATCGCCGAGGGCCGGCTGCTGGCCTCCGGCACTTTGGACGAGGTCCGCGGCGGATCGGATCTGGAGTCACGCTTCGTGGATCTGGTCGGACTTGAAGCTGGCGATCAGGAGCTCGCATGGTTGCAACTCTGATCCGGCTCAAGAAGGACCTGACCTTCAACGCCTTCAACCAGTCAGGCTGGCACATCCTCGGCACGGTCTTCGCCGGACTCTATGGTCTGGGCATCGTGGGGATGGTGTTCTCAGCGCAGGTCATGGCGGGCGGCGCCGAGGTCATCGATTCCCAGTTCATCCGCACCTCCAGCGTGCTGATGGGTTCGGCGGTCTTCCTGCTCTGGCTGATCATTCCGGTGTTCATCTCGGGGGCGGACGCGGCGATGAACCCGCGGCAGTTCATCACCTACGGCATCCCCCGCCGCGGCCTGATCCTGGGTCTCGCGCTGACCGGGTTGGTCTCTATCGGGGCGGTGCTCACGCTGGTCTGGCTGATCGGGCAGGTGCTGCACTGGCGCTGGGATCCTGCGGCCACGGCGACGGCGCTGCTCACGCTGCCGTTGCTGCTGATCACCTTCAGCCTGGTCTCTCAGGCGGTGACCACCTCGATCAGCGCCTGGCTCAGCGGTCGACGCTCCCGAGACTTCCTGGCGATCCTCGCCCTGAGCCTGATGGTGATGATCTACCCGATCATGGTCGGGCTGCAGAGCGCGTTCAGCTCGCTCAGCGACGCGGTGCCGAGCGTGGTGGACTTCCTCACACTGACCCCACTGGGGGCAGGAGCAGCCCTGCCTGCCGACGCGGCGGCAGGTCACTGGGGCGCCTTCGCGCTGCGAGTGGGGATCCTGGCTGCCACGGTGGGCCTCGCGGTCCTCGTCATCCGGGCCGCGCTGGTGAAGATCACCGAACGTCCGGCCGTGCACGGCTCGGCGGGGCCCAAGGACGCGAAGGGACTCGGGCTCTTCGCCCGTTTCCCCGCCACGCCCTGGGGTGCGGTGGCGGCACGCGCCAGCACCTACTGGCTCAAGGACAGTCGCTACGGCGGCACCCTGGTGGTGATTCCGGCCTTCGTGGTGCTGGCCATCGTCATGTACTCCCAGCTCGGCCAGCCGTGGATCCTGCTCGCACTGGGTCCGGTCGTGGGCTGGATGCTCGGTTTCGCGATCTCCGCCGACATCTCCTATGACCATTCGGCGTTCGCGCTGCACATCACCAGCGGCGTCTCCGGCACGGCGGACCGGGCGGGTCGGCTGATCGGGCTGCTGAGCTTCGGGCTGCCGGCCACGGTGCTCGCCTCCCTGATTCCGGCCCTGATGTTCACCGAACCGGTCACCACGCTCGCGCTGGTGGGCGTGAGCCTGGGCCTGCTGCTGAGCACCGCCGGATTCTCCTGTCTGGTCTCCGCACGCTTCACCTATCCCGTCCCCAGGCCCGGGGACGGGCCGCTGAGCCAGCCCTCCGGCTCCACCGGACGCCTGATGATCGTCCAACTTGGCATGCTGGTCGCGACCCTGATCCTGATGCTGCCCGAGGTGATCTTGGTCATCGTCTGGCTTCTCAGCGACGCCTCCCTGTGGGGGTGGCTGCTGGGGATCGGCGCGGTGCTCAAGGGGCTGGCGCTGGTCTGGATCGGGGTGCGTCTCGGCGCGCGGGTCTATGAGCGCAGCCAGCCGGAGCTGTTCCAAGCGGTGAGCCAGTACTGAGCGGGGCCTACTGGCGTCGCGCGGGGATGATGTGTCGGCCCAGGCTCGCTAGACTAGGCTCCATGATGGTCAACGACAACGGACTCCAGCCCGCCTCCGCCCGGTTCGGCATGCATACTGCTGATCCGGCCGCCGCACCGGCCCCAGGCGGAGCCGCCACCATCGAACGCGTTCACCAGGAGCAGCTCTCCGAGCCCGGTGATCACGAGCGTTTCGCCCACTACGTGAACAAGAACCGCATCATGGAGTCCGCCCTGGAAGGCGGCGCCGTCGTGGCGCTGTGCGGCAAGGTCTGGATCCCCTCGCGCGATCCCAAGAAGTTCCCCGTATGCCCCGAGTGCAAAGAGATCTACGAAGAGATGATGGGCGGCGGCGACGGGGACGGCGAGTCCGGCGGGGACTCCGGCGGCAAGCGCGGCTTCTTCGGCTTCGGCCGCAGCTGAACCTGCGCTGAGCCAAGCACACAGTGGAGCAGTCTGAGACCCTTTTCGACGTCGGCACCGATGTCGGCAAATCCCTGCCGCCGGTCTATCCGCACCGCGCCGCGCACGGCACCGCGGGAACGCTGCGCCAATGGCAGCAGGAGGCCCTGGACCTCTACATCCAGAAGCGGCCCAAGGACTTCCTCGCCGTCGCCACCCCGGGCGCCGGCAAGACCACCTTCGCGCTGCGCGTGGCGAAGCTGCTGGTGGAATCCGGTGAGGTCAATCGGATCTACGTGGTCGCGCCCACAGAGCACCTGAAGCGGCAGTGGGCCGACGCCGCCGGGCGCGTGGGCCTGGCCCTGGATCCGAACTTCAAGAACTCCGACGGTCGCCACGGTCGCCAGTACATGGGCGTCGTCGTGACCTACTCGCAGGTCGCGAACAAGCCGGCGCTGCATCGGAACAAGACCGAGGCCGGACGCACACTGGTGATCTTCGACGAGATCCACCATGCCGGTGACGCCCTGTCCTGGGGCGACGGCGTGCGTGAGGCCTTCGACCCGGCGGTGCGGCGCCTGGCGCTGACCGGGACTCCGTTCCGCTCCGACACCTCCCCGATCCCCTTCGTGGAGTACGTGGAGGACGGCGCCGGGGTGCGCCGCTCCAAGGCGGACTACGCCTATAACTACGGTCCGGCGCTGAAGGACCGAGTGGTGCGCCCGGTGGTCTTCATGGCCTATTCCGGGAACATGCGCTGGCGGACCTCGGCCGGGGAGGAGATGGAGGCCCAGCTCGGGGCCGCCGCGACCAAGGACATCACCAACCATGCCTGGCGCACCGCCCTGAACCCCGAGGGCGAGTGGATCCCCTCGGTGCTGCGGGCTGCGCATCAGCGTCTGCTCAAGGTCCGCGACAAGATCGACGACGCCGGGGGCCTGGTCATCGCGACCGACCACGAGACCGCGCGCGCCTATGCCGCGCAGCTCGATGAGCTCACCGGGCAGAAGACCACGGTGGTGCTCTCCGATGACAAGGGTGCCTCGAACCAGATCGAGAAGTTCTCTTCAGACCCCTCGAAGATGTGGATGGTCGCGGTCAGGATGGTCTCGGAGGGGGTCGACGTGCCGCGGCTCTGCGTGGGCGTCTACGCGACTTCCACCTCGACCCCGCTGTTCTTCGCCCAGGCGGTCGGGCGCTTCGTGCGGCTGCGCAAGAAGGCCGAGGTGGCCTCGGTCTTCCTGCCCTCGGTGCCGGTGCTCACCACGCTGGCCAATGAGATGGAGCAGGAGCGCGACCACGCCCTGGAGGTTCCGCGGACCGCGGCCGAGGACTCCGAGGAGGGCCTCGATGATGAGCTGCTCGATGCCGCCAATAAGGAGGAGCGTGGCTCGGACCAGCTGGAGCGTGGCGAGTTCGCGGCGCTGCATTCCAACGCGTCCTTCGACAAGGTGCTCTTCGACGGCGCGGAGTTCGGCCTCGGCGGCGCGATGGGATCCGAGGAGGAGCTCGACTTCCTGGGCATCCCCGGCCTGTTGGAGCCCGAGCAGGTCTCCACGCTGCTGCGTCAGCATCAGGCGGACCAGCTGCGCCGCAAGCCGGCGACTGCAACGCCGGCGGAGCCGGTGGTGGACCACCGGCAGCTCAAGACCCTGCGGGCCACGCTGAACAAATCGGTCTCGGCCTATGCCGCGAAGACCGGGATGCATCAGGGCAGCATCCATACCAAGCTCCGCGATGCCTGCGGCGGGCCTGCGGTGGGTCAGGCCACCCAGACTCAGCTTGAGGAGCGGCTGAAGAAGATCCAGATGTGGTTCGTCGGGCGCAGGTGACGCCGCGGCCGGTGGACTCAGAGCTCCCGGCTCAGAGGTCCGGCTCAGTGGTCCCGGCTCAGAGGTCCTCTAGGCTGACGATCTCGACTTCGGCGGCGTCGAACTCTGCGTAGGCCTCATCGACCGACTCCTCGCCCACGCCCACCGTGAGCTCACGGATCACCCGGACCTGGTAGTCGTTCTCCACCGCGTCCAGCACGGTGGCCCGCACGCAGTGATCGGTGGCGATCCCGACGATGGTCACGGAGTCGATGTCTTGGGCGCGGAGCCAGGTGTGGAGGTCCGCGGCGCCCTCGGTGATGGCCGCGGCGGGCCCGACCTTGGTGCCGTTCTCTCCCTCCAGGGTGCCGACCTTCTCGGGATCGCCCTCGAGGCCCTCGAACCCGGAGTAGCCGTCGGAGTAGAGGCCCTTGAGGAACCGGGCGTCCACGTGTTCGGTGTCGAGATTCTGATGCAGCTCCGCACCCGGGGTGCCGGCGACGCAGTGCTCGGGCCAGCTCTGCTGGAAGTCCGGGGTGGCGGAGAAATGCGGGCCTGGATCGATGTGCCAGTCCTGGGTGGTGAGGATCGCGTCGAACTCGGCGTAGCTGTCCTCGAGGAACTCACTGATCTCACTGGCGACCTGCGCGCCGCCGGCCACCGCCAGCGCCCCACCTTCGCAGAGTCCTGCTGCACATCGACAATGATCAGCGCCTGGGCCACTACGTCCTCCTGGTCGGAACTCTCCTGGTACGGGTGTGCGGCGCGAGGATCCCGCGACCGCACACCCACCACGTTACTGGTTCCGCCCGGCCTCGGCGAGGTCGAACTCCTCGGCGACCAGCGCCCCGTTGGCCGCCGCGCCGGCGAAGCTTCCCATCCCCATGGACAGCGGGACCGTCGCCATGGGTGAGGCGAGGTTTCCGGCCGCCCAGATCCGGTCATGAGAGGTCTGCCCCATCGCGTCGATCTTCAAGAAGCTGCCCACCATGGTGTCCTCGCGTTCCAGCCCAAGCCCACGCAGGTAGGCGTCGCGCGGGATGAGGCTGCCTCCGGTGAAGATCGCGTCCACCTCCAGTGTCCGGGAGTCCTCCAGGACGACGCCGGTCACGCGTGTGCCATCGCCGAGGACCTCCTTGACCGGGGCCGGTTCGAGGACGACGCCGCGTGAGCGCAGCCGCGCAGCCGTCTCGGCAGTCAGCTCGCCGGCGCCGGCATGGAAGTAGGTCAGCCGATCGCTCCACTGGCGCAGCAGCTGCGCCTGGTGCAGCTGCATCGGACTGGTGGCCAGCACCGCCAGACGCTGTCCGCGGACCTCCCAGCCATGGCAGTAGGGACAGTGCAGCACGCTCTTGCCCCAGCGCTCGGCCAGTCCCGGGATGGGCGGCAGCTCGTCGGTCAGCCCCGAGGCGGCGATGACCGTGCGGGTGAAGAGCTGCACCCCGGAGTCCAGGGTCACGACAAGCTCGCGGGGTCCGGTCTTCTCGGTGGAGTCGGTGCGGGTGGACTCGCTGACCCGGTGCACCCCCGCAGTCAGGTGCTCGACCCCGTAGCGCTGCGCCTCCTTTCTGCCAGCGGCGACCAGCTGGTCGGGGGAGGCGCCGTCGTGTCCCAGGATGTTGTGCATCTGGTCGGCGAAGCGGTTGCGGGGTTCGCCGGCGTCCAGGATCAGGGTCCTGCGCAGCGCCCGGCCCAGCGACTGGGCGGCGCTGAGTCCCGCGGCGCCGCCGCCGATGATGATGGCGTCGAAGAGTTCTGCTTCTGCTGTGCTGTTCATGGCTCCAGCATGCGCCGCTCGGGCGAGGCGTGAAAGAGATCTTGCTGAAATGGCAAGAAGTGGTGAGAATGCTCGATATGGAGGAACTTGCCCAGCTGGGCCTGCGACTGAGATCAGCGCGCACCACCCGCGGATGGACCTTGGACCGACTGGCCCGCAGCGCCGGCATCTCACCCAGCACGCTGTCGCGGTTGGAATCCGGCAAGCGCCAGGCCAGCCTGGAGCTGCTGCTGCCGATCACGCGCTGCCTGGGCATCACAGTGGACGAGCTGCTCGTCTCCTCGAGTCCGGACCCGCGCGTGCAGCGCGACGCCTGGGAGCGCAACGGGATGCTCGTGCAGCCGCTGTCCCCGGAGAGCTCGCCGGTGCACACCTACAAGATCCGCTACGTGCCGCGCCCGCCGATCACCGCGCTGCGCAGCCACGACGGATATGAGTGGCTCTATGTGCTCTCCGGCAGGCTCCGGCTGCAGCTGGGCGAGCAGGAGATCCTGCTGCAGGCGGGGGAGGCCGCGGAGTTCGACACGCTGCGCCCCCACGGACTCAGCGCGGTCGGCCCGGAGGACGCCGAGGTGATCTGCATCCTCAACGACGCCGCCGTGAACAGCCATACCGAGGACCACATAGACCACCAGGTCGCTGATGAGAACGCTGAGCACACCGCTGACCAGGCGGGTGCTGAGCCGACCGAGCTCAGCGAGAAGCTCAGCTGAAGATCGTGGGCAGCACCGGGTCGCCGTCCTGCAGCCGCTTCGCCGCCGGAGGCAGCTCGGCGAGCGACGCCGCATGGCGGCGCCGTGCTTGGGCCACGCCCGACTCGCCGGTGTGCTCCGCAGCGATCTCACCGCGTCGGACCAGCGGCACCATCAGCTCACGGGTGCGCTGGCCGTGGGTCTGTGGCGCGGCGCCGACCCCGATCAGCTCCGCAGTCGCCCGACCGGACTCGTCCAGGCTGCGCAGCGGATGCTTGACCCCACCGAGGCTGGACTTGCCCGGGGCGTTCTTCGCCACGGGGATGCTCTGGCCGTCGTCGTCGGTGCGCGCCACCAGCTTGTAGACCATCGCGGCGGTGGGGGAGCCGCTGCCGGTGACCAGCTTCGTACCCACCCCGTAGGAGTCCACCGGGGCCGACTGCAGCCGGGCGATGGCGTGCTCGTCGAGGTCCGAGGAGACGATGATCCTGGTGCCGGTGTTGCCCAGCGAATCCAGCAGCGCCCGGACCTCGCCGGCCTGCTCCACCAGGTCCCCGGAGTCCAGCCGGACCGCGCCCAGCTCGGGCCCGGCGATCGCTGCCGCGCGGCGCACCGCAGTCTCCACGTCATACGTGTCCACCAACAGGGTGGTGCCCGGGCCGAAGGCCGCGACCTGAGCCTCGAAGGCCTCCTCCTCGGAGTCGTGGAGCAGAGTGAAGGCATGGGCGGCGGTGCCCAGGGTAGGCAGGCCCCAGCGGCGCCCCGCTTCGAGGTTCGAGGTGGCAGTGAAGCCGGCGACGGCGGCCGCCCGGGCCGCGGCCACGGCGCTGAATTCCTGGGTGCGTCGTGACCCCATCTCCACACACGGCCGGTCCCCGGCGGCCACGGTCATCCGCGAGGCGGCGGAGGCGATGGCCGAGTCGTGGTTGAGCACCGAGAGCACGTAGGTCTCCAGCAGGCAGGCCTCGGCGAAGCTGGCCTCGACGCGCAGCACCGGGGAGTCGGGCAGGAAGACCTCTCCCTCGGCGTAGCCGTGGATGTCTCCGGAGAATCGGTAGTCCGCGAGGAACTCCAGCGTCGGCTCATCCACGATGCCCCGGCCGCGCAGCCAGTCGATCTCGGCCCCGCCGAAGCGGAACGCGGCGAGGCCCTCGAGCATCCGTCCGGTGCCAGCCACCACCCCGTAGCGTCGACCTGCGGGAAGATGCCGGGTGAAGACCTCGAAGACGCAGCGCCGTCCGGCGGCCCCGGAGGCCAGGGCGGCCTGGACCATGGTCAGCTCATACTGATCGGTGAGCAGCGCGGTGACCGGGACGGCAGGCGCGGGAACGGCGGAGGCGGACTCGGTGGCGCGCGCAGCGTGGGGCTGGGCGGAGGCAGATTGAGGTGTCACAGCCCCAGCGTAGAATACCGAGCATGAGTTCAGCCGAAGGATCCACGCTCAGCCGTGAGGAGACTGACCTCGATTCCGAGTTCTCCCAGCTCCTCTCGGCCGCGCGCCCCTACCAGGTGGTCGTCTGGAATGACCCGGTCAACCTGATGACCTATGTCAGCTGGGTCTTCCGCAGCTACTTCGGTCACTCCAAGGCACGCGCGGAGAAACTGATGATGCAGGTGCACCAGGAAGGCCGCGCCGTGGTCTCCCACGGCCCGCGGGAGAAGGCCGAGCGCGACGTCACCGCCATGCACCAGTACGGCCTGCAGGCGACCCTGGAAGAGGCGGAGTAACCCGTGGCGACAGCTTTCCGCGCCACCACCACGGGATACCGCGCCGACCTGGAACAGCACGAACGGCGCCTGCTCAGTTCGCTGTGCGCCGATGTCATCGCGCTCCTGGAGAGCCGCGAGGACCTGCAGCAGGACGACCCGACCCCGTCCGGCGCCGAGGACCCCGCCTTCGCCCATTTCCGGGCCGAGCTCGCAGGGCTGGGCGGCGAGGAGCCCCTGGCACCGCCGGAGGACGAGGTGCTGCGCCGGCTGCTGCCGGATGCCTCCAGCGATCCGGAGCAGGCTGGACAGTTCCGTCGGCTCAGCGAGAATTCGCTGCGCAGCGCCAAGATCGCGGATCTGCGCACCGCGCGGATGCTGCTCGAGTCCACGCCGGTCACTATGGACGAGGACGTCGCGCCGATCTTCGGACGAGCGCTCAACGATCTGCGGCTGACCCTGGCCAGCCGACTGCGGCTGCACAGCGCCGAGGACGCCGAGCGGGTGCACAACCTCGCCGTCGGCCCCAGCGCCAAGGACACCGATTCCTTCATGGCGGAGATCTACACCTTCATCACCTGGCTCCAGGAGACCCTGTTCAGCGCGATGACCGAGTTCCTCCCGGAGCAAGGAACGGCCGACGACGCGGCGGATGCCGGTGATCCAGAACCCAGCGGTCCAGCGGCCGGGGATCCAGCGCCCGGTGACCCAGAAGCCGGTGACCCAGAAGCCGGTGACCCAGAAGCTGGCGACCCAGAAACCGGCGACCCAGAAACCGGCGACCCAGAAACCGGTGATTCAGACCCGGGTGCGAGCGGCGGTGCGGGAACATCGTCTCGATGAACGCCTCGGCTCCGGTGGGCATCTTCGACTCCGGGGTCGGTGGACTGACCGTGGCCCGGGCCGTGCTGGACCAGCTGCCCGGGGAGCTGATCACCTACCTCGGTGACACCGCCCACGGTCCCTACGGCCCGCTGCCGATCGCGCGGGTCCGAGCCCACGCGCTGGGGGTCATGGACGAGCTCGTCGACTCCGGGGGTCAAGGCCCTGGTCATCGCGTGCAACTCCGCCTCGGCCGCAGTGCTGCGCGATGCCCGGGAACGCTATACCGATCGTCACGGGATCCCGGTGATCGAAGTCATCCAGCCCGCGGTGCGGCGCGCAGTCTCGGCCACTCGCAATGGGCGCATCGGGGTCATCGGCACCGCCGCTACCGTAGGCTCCGGAGCCTACGAGGACACCTTCGCCGCCGCCCCGGCGCTGCAGATCACCAGCGCGGCCGCCCCGCGCTTCGTGGAGTTCGTCGAACGCGGCGTCACCACCGGAGAGGAGCTGCTCGATGCCGCACGGGAGTACCTGGCGCCGCTGCAGGCCGCCGGGGTCGACACACTGGTGCTGGGCTGCACGCACTACCCGCTGCTGACCGGCGTGATCTCCTTCGTCATGGGGGAGCAGGTCACCCTGGTGTCCTCCGCCGAGGAGACCGCCAAGGACCTCTACCGTGCGCTCACCCGAGGGGACCTCCAGCGCCCGCCGGTCGCCTCTGCCCGGGGAGTCTTCGAGCCAGCGGGCCACACCTTCCTCTCCACCGGCGACGCCGAGGCGTTCGCGCTGCTGGCGCGGCGCTTCCTCGGCCCCGAGGTGCTCACGGTGCGTCAGGTGGCTCATGTGCGTGAGACCTATCCCACCGGCGTGATCCGACGCATCTCTCCCGCTATGCTGTCCGGAGCGCAGGATGACTGAAGGGGAGCCCGGCACCATATGAAACTCACCATCATCGGGTGCAGCGGATCCTTCCCCGGCCCGGAGTCCCCGGCCTCGTGCTATCTGCTGACCGCCCGGTATCAGGGCCGGACCTGGCGCGTCGTGGTGGATCTGGGCAATGGCGCGCTGGGGAAGCTGCAGCAGCACCTGGCGCTGGAGGACATCGACGCGGTCTGCCTCTCCCACCTGCACCCGGACCACTACATGGACCTGTGCGGACTCCATGTGGCCATCCGCTGGCGTCCCGGGGGCTGGCCGGGCAAGCACGTGCCCGTCTACGGTCCCTCCACGACCGACCAGCGGATCGCCAGCGCCTACGGGATGGACCCCAACCCGGGGATGCACCCGGACTTCGACTTCAGGACCTGGCAGCCCCGGCAGGCCGAGACCATCGGGCCCTTCACCATCACCCCGGTCCCGGTGCGTCACCCGATCGAGGAGGCCTACGCGCTGCGGATCGACATCGCCGCCGAAGCCTCGGCCGATGCCCGCGCGCACACGCTGACCTACTCCGGAGACACCGACGCCTGCGAGGGACTCGTCGAAGCCGCCCAAGGTGCCGACGTCTTCCTCTGCGAGGCCGCCTTCGAGGACGGCCGCGATGACCATATCGACGGGGTGCACCTGAACGGTCACCGCGCCGGAGCCACGGCCCGAGCCGCGGGGGTGGGGCGGCTGCTGCTGACCCACATCCCGGTCTGGACCTCCCAGAGGGTGCTGCTGGCCAAGGCACGAGAACAATACGGCGGCGACCTCGCGGTCGCCGTCGCCGGCGTCACCTACGAGATCGGTGCCGCCACGACCCACCACCACGGAGAGAGCGAGCAGTGACTATCACCACCCTGCGGACCGACGGACGCGCAGCCGATGAGCTGCGCCCGGTCACCATCACCCGGAACTGGAACGCCCACGCCGAAGGCTCGGCGCTGATCGAGTTCGGCGGCACCCGAGTGCTGTGCACCGCCTCCTTCGAGTCCAACGTGCCGCGCTGGCTCAAGGGCCGGGGCGAAGGCTGGGTCACCGCCGAATACGCGATGCTGCCCCGCGCCACCAACACCCGCTCCGGACGTGAATCCGTGAAGGGAAAGATCGGCGGGCGCACCCACGAGATCTCCCGGCTGATCGGCCGATCACTGCGCGCGGTCGTGGACACCAAGGCGCTGGGCGAGAACATGATCACCCTGGACTGCGACGTGCTGCAGGCCGACGGCGGCACCCGCACCGCCGCGATCACCGGGGCCTACGTGGCGCTGGCCGACGCGGTGGAATGGGCGCGCGAACAGGGCCACGTGTCCAAGCGCGCGGCCGTGCTCAAGGACTCCGTGGCAGCGATCTCGGTCGGGGTGCTCCCCGGAGGCCAGGCCGTGCTCGACCTGCCCTACACGGAGGACTCCACCGCGGGCACCGATATGAACGTCGTGGTCACCGGTTCCGGGGAATTCGTGGAGATCCAGGGCACCGCCGAGGGAACCCCGTTCAACCGCACAGAGCTGGACCGGCTGCTCGACCTCGCCCTGGGAGGGACCGACCGGCTGGCCCAGCTGCAGCGGGAGGCGCTGGCCCCGTGACGCCCAGGATCGTGCTGGCCACCAGAAATCCGGGAAAGCTCCGCGAATTCCGCGCCCTGCTCGGATCAAGTCCTCAGCTGAGCGAGCTCGATCTGGAGACCGCGGTCATCGATGCGGCCACCGCCGGCTGCGCCGAGGTCCCGGAGACTGGTCTGACCTTCGAGGAGAACTCACTGCTGAAGGCGCGCGCAGTGGCAGCCGAGACCGGGCTGCCCGCCGTGGCCGATGATTCCGGGCTCGCTGTGGACGTCCTCGGCGGAGCCCCCGGAATCTTCTCTGCCCGCTGGGCCGGCGCCCAAGCCTCCGACGAGGCGAATCTGGCGCTGCTGCTGGAACAGCTCGCAGACATCGCTCCGGCCCACCGCGGCGCGGCCTTCGTCTGCGTGGCCTCCCTGGTGATCCCCGACGCTCAGGGCGCACCGGCGAGCGAGTTCACCACCACCGGGCGCCTCCAGGGCAGGCTGCTGCGCGAGCCGCAGGGCCGGGGCGGCTTCGGCTATGACCCGATCCTGCAGCCCGTGGGGGAGACCCGCAGCACTGCCGAGCTCTCCATGGCAGAGAAGAATGCGATCTCACACCGGGGCAAGGCCTTCGCCTCGCTGCGCGGTCACATCGTGGAGGCGCTGACCCGGTGAAGGGCCTGAACTTCACGGCCGTGGACTTCGAGACCGCCAACGGATTCCGCGGGTCTCCCTGCGCCATCGGACTGGTGAGGGTCCGCGATGGAGCGGAGGTCGAGAGCTACTACTCCGCGATGCGTCCCCCGGAGGCTTCGACCGATTCGACCCGCATAACGTCGCGATCCACGGGATCACCGCAGACGCGGTGGCCCAGTCGCCGCGCTTCGGAGAACTCTTCGGCGAGATCCAGGGCTTCATCGGAGAGGACGTGCTGGTCGCGCACAACGCCGGCTTCGACATCGAGGTCTTCGAAGCCGCACTGGAGGTCAGCGGGCTCGATTCCCCAGGCCTGAGCTGTCTGTGCTCAGTGCGGCTCTCCCGTGCGAACTACCAGCTCGCCTCCCATGCGCTGCCGAAGGCGGCCGCCGAGGCCGGCTACCAGCTCACCCAGCACCACTACGCGCTCGACGACGCACGGGCCTCGGCGGCGGTGGTCTGCGACATCGCGGCCCGGCGCAACGTCGGGACCACCCACCGGCTCTTCCAGGAGAGCGGGATCGCGGCGCGCACCATGGAATCCTGGCAGGGCCCCAGGGCGCGGGAGTCCCGGGCGACCCGACAGGTGCGCGGCATGGCGCACCTCTTCGACGCTCGCCTGCCCGCCCCGCAGCCACGGCATATGCCGGATCTGATGCGCTGGCAGGACGAGGGCAAGAACCTGCCGCCGTCCTCGGTGGCAGACCCGGCCCACCCGCTGTTCGCCCAGCAGCTGACCTTCACCGGCAACCTCGCGATCCCGCGTGCCGAGGCCAAGGAGCTGGTGGCCGCGCTGGGCGCGGCCACCGCCTCCCGGGTCACCGCCGGCACCACGCTGCTGGTGGTCGGCGACGGCTTCGAAGCTGGGAGCTCCGCGAGCCGGAGCAGTCCTTTCCGCTGCGCAGCAGCAAGGCGCGCGAGGCGCTGCGCCGGCAGCGAGACGGTCAGCGGCTGCGGCTGATCGCCGAGGAGGAGTTCCGCGCGATGCTCGGCTCGCACTGGCCGCTCAGCGCTGCGGCCGAGGCCGTGGCGGATCCCAAGCCCGAGGCCGGCACCGATCCCGAGGCGCAGGAGCCGACTCTGCGGCTCAACGCGCCCGGGTGACCTCTTCCCAATTCTGGGCCAGCTCCTCGATCACGTCATAGATCGTGCGCAGCTCCCCGGTCGACTCCGAGCCGCCGAGCCGGGCACCGGAGTTCGGGGTGTCACCGGAGGATGACGCGCTGAACTGGGCTGAGGCTGTTGCGCGGGTGGTTGCCGGAGCGGCGGCTGCTGCCGAAGCGGAGGCTGCCGCGGGTCCCGCTCCGGCCGCGGCGCGGAGCTGGCGGTCCAAGATGGCGGCGACGTCGTCGTCCAGGCCTGCGGTGAGCGCCGCCTGCTGCTGCGCCGCGGCTTCGGGGAGCACCTTTGCGGGGGGACCGCCGGCCAGACGGTGCACGAGATCAGCGAGCTCCTCGGCCCTCTGTGTCAGCTCGGGATGCCCGTGCGTGAGCGCGATGGCCTGGCGCACCCAGCTCCGTCGCATCGGCGCATCGATATAGGGCACCAGGCCGATCGGCACCGCGCGCAGCAGCACGGCGGAATCGGTGGACTCCGGTTGCGCCGGAGCGCTCGGATAGGCCATCTGTCCCTGGCTGAGTCCGCGCAGGCTCGTCATGCCGGAGCCGGTCCGCGCCGTGAACCCGCCCTGCCGGCTCAGCTGCGTCAGCGCCTGATCCAGCGGGCGCGCCGGCGGCTGCGGCGCATGCTCCGGGTAGGACCCGGTGATGAGCCGGTACCAGCGCAGCGACCCGAGCCACATGCAGGCGAGCGGATCCGCGCCGAGTCCCTGGCGAGACCAGTCCAGCAGCTCCATCAGGCCATCGGCGGTGCACATCTGGTGCAGCACCTCGGCGTGCAGCACGATCGGCTCACCAGGTGGCTGCGGAGCCTGGGGCTCCACGGCGGCGGCCAGCACCGGGCGCAAGCGGCTGATCAGTCTCTCGGCAGTCTCCACCCGTTCAGAATAGTCTCCTGCGGGGTGGTGCGGGGCCATGTCCGTGCCAGCCGATACCGTGGGGGCATGCGCTGGCTCCACACATCGGACTTCCACCTCGGTCGAGGCTTCCATGGACACTCCCTGCGCACCGAACAGGAGCAGATGCTCGAGACGGTCTGCGCCGCGGTGACCGAGCACCAGGTCGATGTGGTGCTGATCGCCGGAGACGTCTATGACCGCGCGCTTCCCCCCGAATGGGCCGTCGCCGCCCTGGAAGAGACGCTGCAGCGGCTGACCGAGAGCGGGACCCAGGTGATCATCACGCCGGGCAACCACGATTCCGCCCAGCGGCTGGGATTCGGACGCGCCCTGATGCGCGGTTCAGGCGTGCACATCCGCAGCTCCCTGAGCGACTCATGGTCCCCGGTGGAGGTCCGCGAGCCCGATGGCGGCAGGACGCTGGTCTATGGCATCCCCTACCTGGAGCCGCAGCTCTTCGCGCCCAGCCTAGGGCTGGACCGCGGACACCATACCGGGGTCACCGCAGAGGTGATCGAGCGCATCTGGGCGGACGTGGCTCGGCGTCGGCAGGCCGCCGGCGAGCCGACAGCGTCTGAGGTCTCGGAGCACACCACAGAGAAGCCCGGGGTGAGTCCCGGCGCGGAGCTGAAGGTGGTGCTCATGGCGCACCTCTTCGCCGCCGCTGGGGCAGCCTCGGACTCCGAGCGCAATATCGGCGTGGACGCCGCGGCCGGAGATCAGCCCACGCACCACCAGGACAGCATCGGCGGGCTGTCCGTGGTGCCCCTTGAGCTCTTCAACGGCTTCGACTACGTCGCGCTGGGCCACCTGCATGGGCGTCAGCGGCTCTCCGAGACCGTACGCTACAGCGGATCCCCGCTGCGGCTCTCCTTCTCTGAGACCCGACAGGCCAAGGGAGCCTGGCTCTGGGACTCGAGTTCGGGAGAGCAGGCCCAGCCGCTGGACTGGAACATCGGGCGGCCCCTGGCGCAGCTGGAGGCGACGCTCGAGGAGCTGCTGAGCCCGGACACGGTGGCGGCGCACGAGGAGTCCTATGTGCAGGTCAGACTTACCGATCCGGTCCGCCCGGCACGCGCCTTCCAGCAGCTCCAGGAGGTCTACCCGTACATGTCCTCGTTCTCGCACACCGGACGCCAGGACGCCCCACACCGGACCTACTCGGCGAAGGTGGAGCAGGCACGCACCGACACCGAGGTCATCGACGGATTCTTGGAACACGTGCGCGGCGGACGCGGACCCAGCCTTGAGGAGTCTCACCTGATCTCGGGGACTCTGCAGGCGGTGCGGCCATGAAGCTGCACCAGCTCACCCTGCACGCCTTCGGCCCCTTTCCCGGCACCGAGATCATCGATTTCGACCGGCTCGGCGCCGACGGGCTGTTCCTGCTGCGCGGACGCACCGGTGCCGGCAAGACCTCGATACTTGACGCGGTGACCTTCGCGCTCTACGGAGACGTCCCGGGTCAGCGAGACAAGACCCAGCTCAAGAGCACCCACGCGCCCGCCGAGAGCGAGCCCCATGTGCAGCTGGAATTCACCCAGGGCGGGCGGCGCTGCCGCGTCTGGCGCTCACCGCACCACGGCCGCCCCCAGAAGCGCGACCCGAGCCGCCAGCGCGAGGTCGGGCAGCGCGTCGTCGTCGAATTTCTCCAGGACGGAGCCTGGCAGCCCTACACCTCCGGCATCCAGGCGGCCAATGATGAGATGCAGCGCATGCTCGGACTGGACCTGCACCAGTTCACCAAGGTGATCCTGCTGCCCCAGGGGGCCTTTGCGCACTTCCTGCACGCCAGCAGCAAGGATAAGCAGGACCTCCTCGAGCGTCTCTTCGACACGGATCGGTTCACCCTGGTGGAGAAACACCTGCGTGAACTGGCCCGGGAGGCCGAGCAGCAGCTCCAAGCCAGCGACACCAGGATCGCGATGCACCGGGAGAACCTGATCCAGGCCGCGGTGGCGATGCTCCCAGCCCCCGCGGACGCCGAACCGGGCGGCCCTGCGCCGGAGGCTCTCGCAACGGGCGGACCTGCGCCGGAAGCTCCCGAAACGGGCGACCCTGCGCCGGAAGCTCCCGAAACGGGCGACCCTGCGCCGGATGCTCTCGCAATGGACGGCACTGCGCCGGAAGTCGCTCCGCCGTCGACACCCGAGGCGCCAGTGGCCGTCCCGGAGCAGCCAGGGCTCCGGGAGGCAGAGCTTGCAGAGCTCAGCCCGGCGGAGCTGAGTCCCCGCGTGGCTCGGGCCATCGAGACCCGGCACGCCCAGCTGCAGCGCAGCGCAGCGGCGGCCGACGCGGCGGCTCAGCAGGCTTCCACCGCGTTGGAGGAGCTGCGAGCCCGCGAAGAGACCCTGAGTCGGTTCGCCGACCATGCCGAACGGCGTGCGGCCCACGAGGCGCAGCGCGAGCACATCTCGATGCTGCGCGCACAGCTGGATCGGCACGAGTCGGCTGCGCAGATCCAGACCTGGTTCGATGCCGCCGAGGAGGCCGCACAGGAGCACCGGACCGCGGG
Source organism: Nesterenkonia sp. AN1 (assembly GCF_000582475.1). NCBI lineage: Bacteria > Bacillati > Actinomycetota > Actinomycetes > Micrococcales > Micrococcaceae > Nesterenkonia > Nesterenkonia sp. AN1. The sequence goes on along the minus strand of NZ_JEMO01000019.1, from coordinate 138,904 downwards.
CGCGACCGCCTCGACGACGACCCAGGAGGCCGAATCGAGCCTGGGCGGGTTCGCAGCCCTGCAACCCGAGGAGGTCACGCCCCGCGCCCTGTTCGCTGAAGACCAGGAACCAGCGGCCGCGGTGGTCCTTGCGGCCATCGAGGAGCTGATCGCGCTGCGCGCCAGGCTCTCCGGGGCCGACGCCGAGAAGCTCGAGACCCGACTCACCCAGCTGCGTGAGGCTCAGACACAGACCCTGCAGCAGCAGGAGCAGGCAGAGGCCGAGGCCGAGGCCCTGTCCGGGGAGCAGGAGCGCCTCCGCGCCGCGCACCAGGCTCTGCAGACTGCGCTCGAGGATCCAGAGGAGTTAGAGGCCGCCAGGGATGTGGCCCGCGCTCACGCCGACCTGCTCGCGATCCGCGCGCAGACCCAGCGCACCCGGGATGCGCTTCAAGACCGCTGCGCGTCCTGGCGGGAACGCCAGGCCGAGCGCGAACGCGCTCATGACCAGGTGCAGGACCAGCATCGAGCGCGGCTGCAGAGCTACCTGCGCAGCATCGCCCTGCAGCTTGCCGGCGAGCTCGAGGACGGGGCACCCTGCTTGGTATGCGGCTCCACCGAACATCCCGACCCTGCCGGTGACCAGGACCCGTCCATCACCCGGGAAGAGGTGGAACACACCCAGCTTCAGCTGCAGAACGCCCGGGATGAGCTCCGCGAAGCCCAGATCGAGCTCCGCAGCCTCAACGCACAGCGCGACGCGGTGCTGGTGGAGCTCGCGGACTCCGCTGAGATCCCGATCGAGCGCACCGAGGAGGAGCTGGCACAGGCTCGCGAGGCGCTCACCCTCGCGGAGCAGCGCAGATCGGAGCAGCGCAAGCTGCGAGAACGCCTGGACGCCAGCGTCGCCGAACGGCGGCGCGGCGACGCCCGGCACACGGAGGCGCAGCACCAGGCGCAGCAGGCCCAGGCGACGCTGAAGCACCAGCGGACCCAGATCGCTGAACTCGAGGCGGCGCTGGCCGGACTCCGCGGACGCTACGATTCGCTGCGTCTGCGCCGCGAGGCGCTCGAGCGGGTGTTGGAGGAGCTGCGAACCTCGCAGCGGCAGATCGAAGCGGCCGACGTTCTGCGGTCCCACCGGGATCGTGCCCAGCGCAGCGCCGCCGCCGAACTGGAGGCCTCGGTGTTCACTGACCGGGCCCATCTGCAGGGCGCCCAGCTGGCCCAGGAGGTCCGGGACAGTCAGCACCAGAGCCTCCAGCGCTGGGACGAGCTGCAGCGGCAGCTCGACTACGAGTCCGAGCAGGAGGTCATCCGGGCTGGCAGGCGTCGGCGTGACGAGGGTCAGACCCGGCCGGAAGCTGCGGAGCTCGACACCGCAGCCGAGGACAGCCTCGCCGCAGCGCAGGCCGCAGCGGACGCGGCGGCGGCGGTGCTGCGCTTCGACACGCAGCGTGAAGCTGTGGAGGACATGAGCGCCAAGCTTCTGGGCGCGCTGCGGCATCGTGACGCGGCACTGGGAGAACAGCGCATGAGAAGCGAGCTGGCCGCAACCATCAATGGTGCAGGTCCCGAGAACTCCTTGAAGATGACGCTCACCACCTACGTCCTGGCAGCGCGCCTCGAACGCGTCGCCGAGGCGGCCTCCCGACACCTGGCCACGATGTCTGAAGACCGGTACCAGCTGCAGCACAGCGACGAGGCGGGCGGTCGTGGGCTGCGCGGACTGGAGCTGAAGGTCCACGACGACCACAGCGACGTCGAACGGCCCACCTCCTCGCTCTCGGGCGGCGAGACCTTCATGGCCTCGCTCTCGATGGCGCTGGGCCTCGCCGAGGTGGTCCAGGCCGAGTCAGGCGGAATCGGTATGGAGTCCCTGTTCATCGATGAGGGGTTCGGCTCGCTGGATGAGGACACGCTGGAACATGTGATGGCCGCCCTGCACCGGCTCCAGGGCGAGGGCCGCAGGGTGGGGCTGGTCAGCCATGTCACCGAGATGCACCGAGCAATCCCGACCCAGCTGCGCATCCACCGCCGCCGCGCCGGGTCCACCACCGAGATGGTCATCCCGTGAGCGGCCGGTCCGGGCTGAGCACGACGGTCTCTCTGGCTGCCCGGATGCCCGGGCCGTTGCTGCCGGTGGGCGTCATGATCGCCGCCGCCGCCAGCACCGGGTCGATGTTCACCACTGCTACGCTCACCGCCTCAGCGCTGGTCGGCCTCTCGATCTCCGCGCCCGCCGCCGTGGCGAGCGCCGAGCGATTCGGTGTGCGCAACGTTCTGCTGAGCAGCGCCATCGCCCATGTGCTGATGCTGGTGCTCATGATCAGCAGCGTGGAGCGACTCACCCAGGCAGATACGCTCACCTCCGACGCGACCATCTACACGTTGCTGCTGGTCTGCGCGCTCCTGGCTGGTCTGAGCACGCCAGCCGTGGCCAGCTTCAGCCGCGCCGGCAGCTCGGTTCGGCCTGCGGGACCTCTGGTGGGGGCCCTGCTGCGCAGGGAGGCCAGGCTCGACGACGCGGCCCTGATCACCGCGCCAGTGATGCTGGTCCTGCTCAGCTTCAGCTTCGGGCCCACCGTGGGCCTGCTCAGCTCAGCGGTTCTCACCGCGATCGCGGTGCCGATCTATGCCGTGGACCGGGAGCATCCGCTCGAGTCGCCCAGCGACTCCGCACGGCTGCCCCTGGGAGGAGCGGAACATGCCCAGCAACAGCTTCTGGAACACCACGGACTGGGCGCCGAGCAGCCCAGGAACGTCATCTCCTGGGCCACAGGGATCAGCGCGGCGATCCTTCTGGCGGCGGCGGTGGGCCTTGTCCTGGGTGCGCTCTGGATCACGGCGTTGGATGCCGCGCAGACCCTCCAGCGCTCCAGCTGGTTCGCGGTGACACTTGGGCTCATGGCGACCGCCGGAGTTCTCTGCGCCCGATGGAACCCCTCGAGCTTCACCGCGCCGCTGACCCTGCGCAGACGGCGGCTGCATGTCATCGTGCTGCTGGCCTCCAGCCTGATCCTGCTGCTGTTGGCGATGGGGCTTCCCCAGGGCCTGGCCTCGCTGGTGGTGCTCAGCGTGATCGTCGTGTTCCAGGCGGCCGTGCTGGGGCGGCTGGTACTGGGACTCTATGCCGGTCTGGCCGTCGGAGTGCCGGCTGTTCGGTTGCCCACCGCGCTCACCGCCGTCGCCGGGGGAGTGCTGCTGGGGGCAGCGTTGGGCCTCACCCTGGCAGGGATCGCCTCCGATGAGATCGGCGGAGGCGCTTCGGGCGCGGTCGCCGTGGCGGGAAGCGCACTGGCCGTCGGCGTGGTGTTCTCCGACCGGCTCTGGGGCAGCCCCGGTTCCAGCGCCGGATCCCGCTCCAGCCCCCGGCCGGGCGTCGGGATCAGACCCAGATCCCAGGCGGATCAGCCGGACACACAGGGTCCGCGAGAGTGAAGCCTGGGCTCAGCCGGTCTGCAGGAAGCTGACCACGGCCGCCTTATAGTCGCGTGAGGTCACCGCATTGATGTGGTCACGCTCGGGGATCTGCACGAACGCCGCAACTGCGCCTCGGGCGGTCACCAGCGGGACCAGGGAGGCGGCCTCGGCGGCGATCTCATCCTGCGAGCCGGCCACCACCAGAGTGGGAACCGGGGGCACCGAGGAGGCAGGGTCGTAGGGGTCCGCCGAGAGGCTGAGCAGCAGCTCCACGGTGTGCGGCACATTGGCACCGGGCAGGGCTCCCGCCAGGGTCACCAGGTTGCGCGTCAGGTCATCCACCGGTCGCACGCCCTCCTGCACCCAGAGCCGGGCCTGTTTGGCCTTCAGCGCGCCGAGGCGATCATCGGTGGGGGAGCCACCCATGACCAGGTGCGTGACCATCTCCGGGTGGGCCGCGCTGAACTCCCAGGCCAGCCGAGAGCCCAGCGAGTACCCGTGCACGGCGACCGTCTCGTGCCCCTGCTGGAGCAGGTGCGAGCTGAGATCAGCGAGGATGTCCCGGACCCGGACCTCCACCGGGTTGAGGTCCTGGGAAGCACCGTGCCCGGGCAGGTCCACGGCGATGATGCTGCGCCCGGTCCTCGCCAGCGGGTCGAGCCAACCAGTCTTCACCCAGTTGAACAGCGTGCTGCTGGCAAAGCCGTGGATCAGCAGCACCGGTGGCCCGGTGGGGTCCTGATGGGTCCAGGTGTGCAGCGTCAACCCTGCTGGGGTCCGCACAGACTCCGGGGCCGGAAACTCAAGACGCGCCACGGATCAGGGCTGCAGCTGCAAGGTCGCGACGGTCTCTGCAGTGATCTCGGAGAGCAGTCCCGGCTCCTCGTTGAGCGCCCGCCCGAAGGAGGGGACCATCTGTTCCAGCTTCGGCCGCCACCGGTCCATCTGCGCACCGAAGCACCGCTCGAGCAGGGAGAACATGATCGACGGCGCCGTGGAGGCACCGGGGGAGGCCCCGAGCAGCCCGGCGATGGAGCCGTCCCGGGCGGAGATCAGCTCGGTGCCGAACTGCAGCACGCCCTTGCCCTTCTCGTTCTTCTTCATCACCTGCACCCGCTGACCGGCGGTGATCATCTCCCAGGCCTCCGAGCCGGCGCTGGGGAAGAAGGCATGCAGCTCTTCGAACTTCGAGCTCGAGGACTTGGTGACCTCCTTGACCAGATAGGTCACCAGATCGGTGTTGTCCTTGCCCACCTGCAACATGGGCAGCAGGTTGTGTGGGCGGACCGAGAGCGGCAGGTCCATGAAGGAGCCGCTCTTGAGGAAGTTGGTGGAGAACCCTGCGTAGGGCCCGAACATCAGCGTGCGTCGGCCTTCGACAAAGCGGGTGTCCAGGTGCGGCACCGACATCGGCGGCGCACCGACCGAGGCCAGGCCGTAGACCTTGGCGTGGTGCTGTGCGGCGACGGCGGGGTCGGTGCTGCGCAGGAACTTGCCCGAGACCGGGAAGCCTCCGAAGCCTTTGATCTCGTCGATGCCTGCCCCCTGGAGCAGTCCCAGCGCTCCACCGCCGGCGCCGACGAAGACGAAGCGGGCACTGGCCACGCTGCGGTCTCCGGTGGCCTTGTCCTTGACCTTGATGTCCCACCGGCCGTCCACCCCGCGCTTGACCGACTGGACCTCATGGCCGTAGCGCAGATCCGCGCCGCTGCTGTCCAGATGGGTCGCCAGCTGGCGGGTGAGCGAACCGAAGTCCACATCGGTGCCTGTGTCGAACTTCGACGCGGCGATCCGCTGAGCAGGATCGCGTCCCTCGATCAGCAGCGGGGCCCATTCGGCGATCTCCGCGTGGTCCTCGGTGTGCACGATGTCGGAGAAGAGCGGCTGGGCCTTCATCGCCTCATAGCGGTCCTTGAGGTACTGCGCGTTCTTATCGCCCCAGACGAAGCTGATGTGCGGCAGGCCGTTGATGAAGGTGCGCGGCGAGCCGATCGTTCCCTCTTTGACCCAGTGCGAGTACAGCTGCTTGGAGACGGTGAACTGCTCGTTGATGCCTTGGGCCTTCGCGGTGGAGACCTTGCCGTCGGCTCCGCGGGGGGTGTAGTTGAGCTCGCACAGCGCGGCGTGGCCGGTGCCGGCGTTGTTCCAGGGATCGGAGGACTCCTGGCCCGCCTGGTCCAGGGCTTCGAACAGTCCGATGGACCAGTTCGGCTCCAGCTCCTTGAGCATGGCACCGAGAGTGGTGGACATGATCCCGGCGCCGATGAGCACGACGTCGAACTTCTGCCCTTCGCTGGACTGCTGAGCGCTGGTCGACGATGACTTGGCCACAGAATTCTCCTTGAGTGTTCCCCCTGATGAGACCCGGGGGTGGTACGCGTTGTCCTTGAATCGACTCTACCCGCGCGCGCGCGAGCCCGGGAAATCCAGCACGGCCCGGGGAAGGGACCTAGTCGCTCGGCGTGATGTCCTTGAAGAGCTCGTGCAGCACCGGGGAGATCGGATAGTCAGCCACGCCCCGGCCCAGCGCCACTCCGGAGATCGGATGTACCAGCGGAAGCGCGGGAAGGTCCTCGGCGACCAGGTCTGCAATCTCCCGGTATATGTCATTGCGTGACTGCTCATCATCCTCGCTGCGCGCGTCCCGGATCAGTCCACGGACCTCTGCGGAGTCGTAGTTGAACTCAGGCGTGCGGTGCGAGAACAGCGGTCCGAAGAACGAGTGCGGCGACCGGTACCCGCCGTTGCGGCCCAACAGGTGCATCGCCCGATCATCGTCGCCGAGCAGCGCATCCACGTACCCGTCGTCCCAGGACACCGGTCGGGGCGTGATGTTGAACCCGACCGCCGTGAGGTCCCGCGCGATCGAGGCGAACACCGCCTCCGGGCGCGGGAAGTAACTGCGGGTGGCGTTCATCGGATAGTAGAGGCGCAGCGGTTCACCGTCGTAGCCGGTCTCAGCCAGCAGCTCGCGCGCCTCCTCGACGTTGTAGCCGTACCGGGTGGCCTGTTCCGAGTGCACGCCCAGCGCCGCGGGGGTGAACTGGTAGGCCGGCCGACTGCCTTCCAGGAAATACGACTCGACCAGGGTGCTGAGACTGATGGCGCGCGCCGCAGCCTCACGCACGTCCAGATCTCCCATCACCGGGTGGTCCAGGTTGAAGCCGAGATAGAGGACTGAGAAGGGATCACGCTGCAGGATCAGCCGGCCGGACTGCACCAGCGAACGCAGATTGTCCGCGGTGATGTAGTCATAGACATCGATCTCGCCGCGCTGCAGCTCCCGCAGCCGATCGAAGGAACGGGGGAGCGTCCGCACGGTCACTCGCTCTGCCGGGGGTTCCCCGTCCCAATAGTCTTGGAACGCCACGAGCACCGCCTCGTCCTGGCCCACGCTGAGCACCCGGTAGGCGCCGGTGCCTCGGGGTCGCCGGGAGAGGAGCTCGGGGTCGTTTCCGGATAACACCTCCGCGGAGGCGATCCCGAAGGCGGGCATCGCCAGCGCCTGCGGCAGGAAGACCAGCGGCTCGGAGAGCACGAGCTCCACGGTGAACTCGTCGGCGGCTTCCACCGATTCCAATAAGCAGTCGTCGTCGTCGAAGAATCCGCCGAAGACCGACTCGAAGGCCAGCGTGGTCCGAGCCGGAGCGCCGGAGCCCAGCAGCTCGTTCATCCGGCCCCAGCGCTGAAAGTTCGCGACCACCACCTCGGCGGTCAAGTCGCTGCCGTCATGGAAGAGCACGTCTTCGCGCAGCGTGAAGGTATAGGTCAGCCCGTCACGGCTGACATCCCAGTCCGTGGCCAGCAGCGGGGCGGTGGCACCGGTCTCGCCGTCGATCCCGACCAGGGTCTCGAAGACCTGCCGGCAGACCCGCTCGGTCTCGGTGTCCACCGACAGCGCCGGGTCCATCGACATCACAGAAGAGACCGCAGAGAGCACGACGCTGCCCGATCGTGCCTGATCGGGGCTCTCGGTGGCCCGGGCGGGCACGGGGGAGCCGGGTGTGGATCCGGAAGCGGGCCATTGCAGCGCGCCGGCGGAGCCCGCCAGTCCCAGCGCACCGAGAAAGCGACGGCGCTGCATGGGTGATGGCATCTCGCGTCCTTTCGATCGGCGCAGGACCTGCGGGCTGCTCCTTGGTCGCCGTTCAGACTACCCGAGCCCCTTCCGTGTAGCCCATCTGTGCGCCATGATCGAGCTATGCCAAGGATCCTGGTGATCGGCTCTTCCGGCGCGCTGGGTCAGCAGATCTGCACCGCGCTGCTGACTCAGCGCGAGGTGACGCTGATCAGGGGAGTGCGGTCCCAGGGCGAACCGGGCTCGCGACGAGTCGATGTCCGCGAGGAGATGAGCATCCGTGCTTCGGCCGCAGCGGCGGACCTGGTGGTGGTGGCGGTGCCGCAGGATCAGCCTCGAGTCCAGCGGGTCTGTGCCGCGTTGGGGATTCCCTGCATCGATGTCTCCCACGAAGGCGCGCTGCTGCGCGCCACCCAGCGGGAGCTTGGTGGATCTCCGGTGCCGCTGGTCATGATGTGTGGGGTCTATCCCGGGCTCAGCGGCATTCTGGCGGCCGACCTTGTTTCGACCTTCGATGAGGTCTCTGAGATCCATCTGGGACTGCTCCAGAGCACCAATGCGCTGGTCGGGCCGGTCGGGGTGCGCGACATGCTCAGCAAGATCTCGCAGCCGGTCCCGACCAGGAAGGGCCTGACTCCGGGGTTCAGGCTTCGGCGCAGGATGAGATTCGGTGAGCGGCCGGTCCCGGTGCGGCTGATGCGCTGCGATGAGCGGGAGGTCCTGCTGCAGCGGTTCCGGGCTGGCGAGGTCCGCTACTACACGGGGTGGTCGGACCTCCGGTTCACCTCGATGATCGCCGCGCTGCGCAGGTCGGGTCTGCTGCGGCTGATCACGAGGAGCGGGGTGAGAATCACCCCACGGCATGATCCCTCTGTCCCGGAGACGATCTGGCTCAGCGTGGAGGCGAGCGGACGGCGCGGCGGGGAGCCGGTGACCCGGAGCGTGGGGATACAGGCCTTCAGTGACTATGGAAGCACGGCGCTGCTCGTGGCCGCAGTGGCGAAGAAGCTGCGCAGTGCGCCCGGTCCGCAAGGCGTGCTGGTGCCGCTGGACTTCTTCACCGCCGAGGACCTGCAACGCGTGATCGACGAGGCGGGTCAGACCCAGCATGGGCCCAGGCTCGCGTGGTGCGGGCGGGGGGACTTGAACCCCCACGTCTAAGACACTGGAACCTAAATCCAGCGCGTCTACCAATTCCGCCACGCCCGCAGCTGCCGCTGGCGAAGTACCTGGACTCCTCGCCGCGACGCCTCAGTCTACAGGAGCCTCAGCCCTGAGCCCGGGCCGGCGAGGCCGCGGGGAAAGGGCCAGTGCCCGGGACCGGCGACGAATCAGCTCAGATTCCGGACTGAGGACTCACGGCCTGATTCAGGCGGCGAGCTTCTCGCGCAGACGCGCGACATGGCCGGTGGCCTTCACGTTGTACTGGGCCAGCGCAACCTTGCCGTCCTCGTCGAGCACGATGGTGGAACGGATCAGTCCCTCGACGACGCGGCCGTAGTTCTTCTTCTCGCCCCAGGCGCCGTAGGACTCCGCCACGGAGTGATCCTCGTCTGAGAGCAGCGGGAAGCTCAGGGACTGCTCCTGCGTGAACTTCGCCAGAGCAGACACCGGATCCGGTGAGATGCCGAGGACCGTGTAGCCCGAGGCGGCCAGAGAGTCCAGCGAGTCGCGGAAGTCACAGGCCTGAGTGGTGCACCCTGGTGTCGAGGCCTTGGGGTAGAAGTAAAGGATGACCCGCTGCCCGCGCAGCTGGTCCAGACTCACCGAATCCCCGCCGGCGGCCGGCAGGTTGAAGTCGGGAGCGGTGTCGCCGGTCTCAAGTCGAATGCTCATCGAAGGTCCTTTCAACGGTATGGCTGATGCGCCAGAACCAGCCTATCCGTAGAATAGATCGACCCAGCCCCCGCGAGAGTCGAGGCACCCATGGTCATCCTCACCGAGCGCAGCCAGCCGGAGCAGCTGCTGGTCGATGCCCTGCGTGCAAGCTTCGACGCCTCGGTGATGAACTTCGGGTCCTACAACATCCTCTGCACGGTGGACCGGCTGGGGGCCCCGGCCGACACCGGCGCCGCCCGCGCCTGGGGCGGGTCGCTGCTGCTCGTGGGCTACCGCCGAGAACCCATCGAGATCGTGCTCTGCCCGGTGGATCTCGATGACGCGCTCAGCCGGGTCGAGACCCTGCGCAGGGGGGAAGAACCGGGCCCTGCCGCGGCGGCGATTCCCACACTGGTGAACCTCACGAACCTTGCCGGGATGGCGTCACAGGACAACGTCGTCGAGGTGACCCTCTCTACCGGCAGACGGACGAAGCTGGACCTCCATTCGCAGGTGCGCTTCGACCAGTTCCCCGAGACCGCGCTGCACCAGGGCCGGGACGTGGCGGACTTCTACGAATTCATCGACTACTTCATGGACGTGGTCGAGCGGATGAACGCCGCCTGAGCAACGCTTCCCGCGGGCGACCTGCGGGAGGCGGACAGGCTCCGGAGGGGTGCTCCCGTCGCTGCGGCACCGCATGAACCCGCGGCAGCACGCCACGAGCCCGCGGCGGCGGGCCACAATGAGACCGGGCGAGGGCACGAAAAAGGCCGCCGGTGCACGATGAATTCGTGATCCGGCGGCCTGATTCTGGCCACAGCGCCTGCCCTCTAAAAGTGGGCCCCTCGGGACTTGAACCCGAAACCTGCAGATTAAGAGTCTGATGCTCTACCAATTGAGCTAGAGGCCCTTAATGACAAGCGCTGTACTGCCTTTCGCTGCTCTGCATCTCAGCAGGGCAACGACATAGAACTCTAGCACCAGGTCTGCGGGTGCGCCAATTGAGAATGGGTGACCGTGCTCTCACCGGACCGGATCGCCTCTGTCCGGCGTGAGTGCCCTATTCGAGGGCTCACCTGGGCACATGGCGCAGGATTCGTCGCCTCGGGGGAGGACACGGTACTGTGGACCGGTCCGCCTGAAGTCCTCACGGAGGCCCGCCGATCCAATGCGGCGCGGCCGCACGGCAGGGCGGACAGTCAATCGGGGTGTAGCTCAGCTTGGTAGAGCGCGCGCTTTGGGAGCGTGAGGCCGCAGGTTCAAATCCTGTCACCCCGACAGCAGACGATTCACCAGTCATCGATCAGGAGCCCCACACGTGGTCAAGAGCACCGTAGAGAATCTGAACCCGACCCGCGTCAAGCTCACCGTCGAGGTGACTTCCGAGGAGCTGGCGCCAAAGATCAAGGCGGCGTACAAGAGCATCGCCGAGCAGGTCCAGGTCCCCGGCTTCCGCAAGGGCAAGGTGCCGGCTCCGATCATCGATCAGCGCGTCGGACGCGAGTACGTGATGCAGCAGGCCATCAATGATGGTCTCAACGACTTCTACCAGCAGGGCCTGGCCGAGGCCGAGCTCGCCCCGCTGTCCCGTCCTGAGGTGGAGATCGAAGAGATCCCCGACGTCAAGACCAACGAAGGCGTGCTCAAGTTCACCGGTGAGCTGGACATCAAGCCTGTCATCGAGCTGCCGGAGTACTCCGGCCTCGAGATCGAGGTTGAGTCCCGCTCGGCAGACGAAGCAGCAGTCCAAGAGCAGCTGGATGAGCTCCGCGCCCGCTTCGGCACGCTCAAAGACGTCGAGCGCCCCGCCGCCAACGACGACTTCGTGACCATCGACCTGATCGCCACCGTCGGGGAGGAAGAGGTCGACACCGCTTCGGGCCTCTCCTACCAGGTCGGCGCAGGCACCATGCTCGAGGGCATCGACGAGGCCCTCGAGGGCCTTTCGGCCGGCGAGGACGCCACCTTCGAGACCACTCTGGCCGGCGGCGATCACTCCGGTGAGACCGCCTCGGTCAAGGTCACCCTGCAATCCGTGAAGGAGCGCGAGCTGCCCGAGGCCGACGACGAGTTCGCTCAGCTCGCCTCGGAGTTCGACACCATCGAGGAGCTTCGCGCCGACCTGACGTCCAAGGCCGAGGAGAACCTCGTCGTGGAGCAGGGCGTGGAAGCACGCGACAAGGTGCTCGAGAAGCTGATGGAGCTCATCGATGTCCCCGTGCCCGAGTCCGTGGTAACCGAGCAGGTCGAGCAGCACTTCGCCTCGCAGGGCCACGAGGTCGGTGACGATCACGACACCAAGGAGCACCGCGAGGAGCTTTCCAAGCAGACCGCCGAGGCCTTCCGCAACGAGCTCGTCCTCGACGAGATCGCGCAGAAGGAAGAGATCGGCGTCGAGCAGAGCGAAGTCATCGAATACATCGTCTCCACCGCCTCGCAGTACGGCATGGAGCCGAACCAGTTCGCGCAGATGCTTGACCAGGCCGGCCAGGTCCCCATGATCATGGGCGAGGTTCGCCGTCGCAAGGCCCTGGCCAAGGTGCTCGAGCTCGCCGTCGTCAAGGACACCGAGGGCAACCTCGTGGACCTGACCGACTTCGTCACCCCCGCCGGAGATGAGGACGAGGCTGAGGCTGTTGAGGCTGAGGCCACTGAGTCTGAGACCACTGAAGCTGAGGCTTCCGAGGAGACCAAGCAGGGCTGATTCAGCCTGCAGCAACAGAAGGGCCCCACTTCACACGTGAAGTGGGGCCCTTCTGTGCATCCAGGCGTTCTCTGCTGGTAGAAACCGTGTGCCAACAGCGAACAGTCCCGGGTCAGGGGCTCACCTGGAGCAGGGGAACCAGTAATGTTCTTGCCGAGGGCACTGCAAGTGCCGACCCCAGATTTACCCACCAGTGGAGGATGAGTCCATGACCCAGAGCCTGCCGAGCATGTCCAGCGTGGACCCCGCGTCCCGCGACGACTACATCTACAACCGTCTGCTCAAAGAACGGATCATCTGGCTCGGTTCAGAGGTCCGCGACGACAACGCCAACGCCATCTGCTCACAGCTGCTCCTGCTCTCGGCTGAAGACACCGAGAAGGACATCTACCTCTACATCAACTCCCCGGGCGGATCCGTCACCGCGGGCATGGCGATCTACGACACGATGAAGTTCATCCCGAACGACATCGTCACCGTCGCCACCGGCCTCGCCGCCTCGATGGGACAGTTCCTGCTCTCTTCGGGCACCCCGGGCAAGCGCTTCGCCACCCCGCATGCGCGCATCCTGATGCACCAGCCCTCGGGCGGCATCGGAGGCACCGAGTCTGACGTCCGGATCCAGGCGCAGCTGATCCAGCACATGAAGCAGGTCATGGCGGAGCTCACCGCCGAGCAGACCGGCCAGAGCCTCGAGACGATCCTGCGGGACAACGCCCGTGACAAGTGGTTCACCGCTGAGGACGGCCTCGAGTATGGCTTCTTCGACAAGATCGCTCAGCGGTCTTCCACCGTCTCCGGAGGCGGGGGAGTCTGATCCCTGACGGGACCAGATCGCCTTCAGCCCACGATTCGCACCAGGACCACAGGAGCACATCTGACATGAACCCACTTGATCCTTCGGCACAGGGCCTCCCCTCGGCTCAGCCCAGCGGCCCCGGCATGCCGGATTCGCGCTACATCCTTCCCTCCTTCGAGGAGCGGACGCCCTATGGCTTCAAGCGCCAGGACCCGTATGCGAAGCTCTTCGAGGATCGCATCGTCTTCCTGGGCAGCCAGGTCGACGACGCCTCGGCCGATGACATCATGGCGCAGCTGCTCGTGCTCGAGTCGATGGACTCCGAGCGCGACATCACGCTCTACATCAACTCCCCGGGCGGCTCGTTCACCGCGATGACCGCCATCTACGACACGATGCAGTTCGTCCGGCCGCACATCCAGACGGTCTGCCTGGGTCAGGCAGCCTCCGCCGCAGCGGTGCTTCTGGCCGCAGGCACGCCCGGCAAGCGCCTGGCGCTGCCGAACGCACGCGTGCTGATCCACCAGCCTGCCGTGGGGGGCACCCGCGGCACCGCCACGGATCTGCAGATCCAGGCCGATGAGGTGCGCCGCATCCGCACGTGGATGGAAGACGTGCTGGGAGATCTCACCAAGAAGTCCCCGGACGAGATCGCCGAGGACATCGACCGTGACAAGTTCCTCTCCGCCGCCGGAGCCAAGGACTATGGCCTGGTGGACGAGGTGCTGGCCTCACGCAAGCTTCCGCTCTGAGGCACATGAGCTGAAGATCTCGACCCGTTCGGGGACGTTCCTTCGGGACGTCCCCGAACGTGTCAGTGCCCTGGAGTACGCTAGAGCCGAAAAGCACAACAGTTCTTAAGGGGATTCAACGTCCATGGCACGCATCGGTGAGAGTGCAGATCTGCTCAAGTGCTCGTTCTGCGGCAAGAGCCAGAAGCAGGTCCGCTATAAGCTGATCGCCGGCCCGGCGTATACATCTGCGACGAGTGCATCGAACTCTGCAACGAGATCATCGAGGAGTACCTCAATGAGGTGCAGGAGCCCGATGACTTCGAGCTGCCCAAACCCCGCGAGATCTACGATTTCCTCGACGAGTATGTGATCGGGCAGGACAAGGCCAAGCGCACGCTCTCTGTCGCGGTGCACAACCACTACAAGCGCATCCAGGCCACCGGTTCGGCGAAGAAGACCACCTCCTTGGAGAAGGGTCCGCTGGACGACGTCGAGATCGGCAAGTCCAACATTATGATGGTGGGCCCGACCGGCTCCGGCAAGACCTACCTCGCGCAGTCCCTGGCTCGGAAGCTCCAGGTTCCCTTCATCGTGGCCGACGCGACCAGCCTCACCGAGGCCGGCTACGTCGGTGAAGACGTGGAGAACATCCTGCTGAAGCTGATCCAGGCCGCCGACGGGGACGTCAAGAAGGCCGAGCAGGGCATCATCTACATCGACGAGATCGATAAGATCTCGCGCAAGTCGGAGAACCCCTCGATCACGCGCGACGTCTCCGGCGAGGGAGTTCAGCAGGCGCTGCTGAAGATCCTCGAAGGGACCGTGGCCTCGGTGGCTCCGCAGGGCGGGCGCAAGCACCCCCAGCAGGAGTTCATCCAGATCGACACCTCCAACATCCTGTTCATCGTCGCAGGGGCCTTCGCCGGGCTCGAGGAGCTCATCGAGTCCCGTGCCGGGCGCAAGGGCATCGGCTTCGGCGCCCCGCTGTCCACGATCACCAAGACCGAGGCCAGCTACGCCGACGTCGAACCGGAGGACCTGCACAAATTCGGACTGATCCCTGAACTGATCGGCCGGCTCCCGGTGATCGCCACCGTCGAACAGCTCGACGCCGCCGCGCTCACCGACATCCTCACCAAGCCCCGCAACGCGCTCGTGAAGCAGTACCAGAAGATCTTCTCCATCGACGGGATCGAGCTCGAGTTCACTCCCGAGGCACTCGGCGCCGTGGTGGAGCAGGCGGAGCTGCGCGGCACCGGTGCCCGCGGTCTGCGCTCCATCCTGGAGAACGTGCTGGGGCCGGTGATGTTTGAGCTGCCCTCCCGCGATGACGTCGCCACGGTGACCATCACCGCGGCGGTCGTCCGTGAGGGTGCCGAGGCGGAACTGGTCACCCTGTCCGAAGCCAAGAAGTTCCGCAAGAAGTCCGCCTGACCTGCCTTTTTCACCCTTTTCGGAGCCTGTCTATTTGCTGGACAGGAGCTGGGGTGTAGGCTCGATCACACGTCGTGGCCTAGGCCACATCAAGTGATCGGGCCACCGCGCCGGGTGACGAGAGGTGGAAGATTCATGGGTCAATCCCAAGGTTCCCCGCGCAGGGGACGGACGGTTCGAGCAGCCGGCACCGCACTCGCGGCAGCCATCCTGCTGAGCGGCTGCTCCGACAGTGAGGACGTCCCCGTCCTCACCTGGTACATCAACCCGGACGACGGCGGACAGGCCACGCTGGCGCAGCTCTGCACCGAGGAGGCTGAGGGCGCCTACACGATCCAGACTTCGCTGTTGCCCGCCGACGCACCCTCCCAGCGCGAGCAGCTGGCCCGGCGTCTTGCGGCCAACGACTCCTCGCTGGACATCATGTCCCTGGACCCGCCGTTCATCCCGGAGCTCGCTGAGCCCGGGTTCCTGGCCCCGGTCCCGGAGGACGTCGCAGAACGCACCACCGAAGACACCCTCGAGGGTGCCCTCGCCGGGGCGATGTGGAACGACGAACTGGTCACCGTCCCGTTCTGGGCCAACACCCAGCTGCTCTGGTACCGCGAATCCGTGGTGGAGGAAGCCGGACTCGACATGGACGAGCCGGTCACCTGGGACCAGGTCATCGAGACCGCGCTCGAGCAGGACAAGCTGCTCGGCGTCCAGGGGATCCGAGCCGAGTCCATGACCGTCTGGCTCAACGCGCTCGTAGAGTCCCAGGGCGAGTCGATCCTGGCCAACCCCGAGGCGCCTGCCGCAGACCTGCAGACCAACCTCGACACCGAACCCGGGTCGCGGGCCGCCGAGATCATCGGCATGATCGGCTCCGAGGGCTTGGCTGGCCCCGGTGTTGCGTCCATGGACGAGAACCAGTCGATGCTGCTGTTCCAGCGAGATCAGGGGTCCTTCATGGTCAACTGGCCCTTCGTCTGGGCCGCGACCAACGCCGCCGCCGAGGAGGGCGCCGTCGAGTCCGAGCTCGTCGATGACATCGGCTGGGCGCAGTACCCCCGGGTCGACGAGGACACCGCCTCGGCACCCCCGCTGGGCGGCATCAACCTCGCCGTGGGCGCCGACTCCGAGAACCAGGAGCTCGCCTTCGAGGCCATCGAGTGCATCGTGGCCCCGGAGAACCAGACCGAGTACTTCATCACCAACGGCAACCCTCCCTCCTCGGAGGCCGCCTACGAGGATCCGGCCCTCGAGGACGACTTCCCGATGGCCGATGCCATCCGAGAGGCGCTGGAGAACGCAGCACCGAGGCCTCAGACTCCCTTCTACAACGAGATCTCCACCGCGATCCAGCAGGAGTTCACACCCATCTCGGGGGTCAATGCAGAACAGACTCCCACACAGACCGATGCCTTCATCGTCGAAGTGCTCAGAGGGGAGCGTCTCCTGTGACAACCGCACCTGAAACCTCGCGGCGGCAGAAGCGCGAAGCCGCCGCGTCTCATGGCAGGACTGCCGACCGTAAGAACGGCAGCGGGAAGAAGCGGACCAACCGCGCGAAGTCTGAGGCCCGCCTGGGCTGGCTGATCGCCGGTCCTGCCTTCTTCATCATGCTCGCGGTCACCGCGTACCCGATCGCCCAGGCGATCTACGACTCGCTGTTCTCCTTCCGGCTCACCTCGCCGGATGACCGCTCCTTCGTGTTCCTGCAGAACTACATGACGATCCTCTCCGACACCGGAGTCTTCTGGTCTGCCCTGGGAGTCACGGTGCTGGTCACCGTGGTCACCGTGGCTGTGGAGCTGGTCCTCGGGTTCGGACTGGCGCTGGTGATGCATAAGGCTCTGTTGCGGATCCGTGGGGCGCTGCGCACCGCGATCCTGGTGCCCTACGGCATCATCACCGTGGTCTCCGCCTTCGCCTGGTACTACATGTTCGACATCAACTCCGGCTTCGTGAACAGCTGGTTCGGCTGGGTGCCCGGGATCGACAGCGACCTCGACTGGTTCGCGAACTTCGGCACCGCGATCACGGTGATCATGGCTTCGGAGATCTGGAAGACCACACCGTTCATCGCCCTGCTGCTCCTTGCCGGCCTCGCGCAGGTCCCCGATGAGCTGGTCGAGGCCTCCAAGGTCGACGGTGCCAGCTGGCGGCAGCAGATGACCCGGGTCATCCTTCCCAACATGAAGGCCGCCATCATGGTCGCGGTGCTCTTCCGCGCACTCGACGCCTTCCGAATATTCGACAACGTCTTCATCATGACCAACGGCGCAGCCGGCACCGAGGTGCTCTCGCTGCTGGCCTATCGGACCTCGATCGGGCGGCTCGAGATCGGACTCGGCTCCGCCGTCTCGGTGATCTTGTTCGCCTGCGTCCTGCTGATCTGCGTCATCGCGATCAAGTTCTTCAAGGTCGATCTCGCCAGCGGGACCGATGCAAAGGGAGGTAAGTAGAGATGGCCTCCAACGGCAAGCTCACCGGCAAGCAGAGGCTCGGATGGACGGCGCTCACCATCGTCGTCATGGGATACGCGCTCTTCCCCGTGGCCGCGATCCTGGCCACCAGCTTCAAGACCCAGGCCGACCTCGGCAATGCCAGCTTCCTGCCAAGCAGCCTGACCTGGGAAAACTACGAGATGATCCTCTTCGGGGATGCCCAGGGTCTGTTCCTCACCGCCTTCCGCAACTCGATCGGCATCACGCTGATCGCCACGTTCATCGCGGTGGTGCTGGCCACGCTGTGCGCCTACGCCATCGCGCGGCTGAACTTCCCGGGCAAGAAGATCATCCTGGGCACCGCCTTGGCGGTGTCGATCTTCCCGGTGATCTCCGTGGTGACCCCGCTGTTCAACCTGTGGCGCAACATCGGGCTCTACGACACCTGGCTCGGTCTGATCATCCCGTATCTGTCACTGACCCTGCCGATCTCGATCTGGACCCTGGCGGCGTTCTTCCGGCAGATCCCCTGGGACCTCGAGCAGGCCGCGCAGGTGGACGGCGCCACCCAATGGCAGGCCTTCCGCCGGGCCATCGTGCCGCTGGCCATGCCGGGCGTGTTCACCACCGCGATCATCGCTTTCTTCATCGCCTGGAACGACTTCGTCTACGGGATATCCCTGACCTCCACCGAGGCCGCCAGACCGGTGCCCGCGGCGCTGGCCTTCTTCACCGGTTCCTCGCAGTTCGAGGAACCCACCGGCGCGATCTCCGCGGCCGCCATCATCGTGACCATCCCCGTCGTCGTTCTGGTGCTGCTGTTCCAGCGCCAGATCGTCTCCGGACTGACCCAGGGCGCCGTCAAGGGCTGAGTAGATAAGGACTCCACTGCAATGTCATCCATCACGCTTCAGAATCTCGTCAAGAAATACGACGACGGCTTCCCCGCCGTCAATGACATCTCCATCGACATCGAGGACGGCGAGTTCATCATCCTGGTGGGACCCTCCGGCTGCGGAAAGTCCACGCTGCTGCGCATGATCGTGGGCCTGGAAGACATCACCGAGGGTGACCTGCTCATCGGCGGGGAGCGCGTGAACGAG
Source organism: Nesterenkonia sp. AN1 (assembly GCF_000582475.1). Lineage (NCBI taxonomy): Bacteria > Bacillati > Actinomycetota > Actinomycetes > Micrococcales > Micrococcaceae > Nesterenkonia > Nesterenkonia sp. AN1. The sequence continues at coordinate 120,397 of NZ_JEMO01000019.1, read as the reverse complement.
AAGGCCCCGCGCGAACGTAACCTCGCCATGGTGTTCCAGAGCTACGCGCTCTACCCGCACCTGACCGTCTACGAGAACATCGCGTTCCCGATGCGGCTGACCAAGGGGAAGTTCACCAAGGAAGAGATCGATGAGAAGGTCCGCCACGCGGCGACCATGCTCGAGCTCACCGAACACCTGGAGCGCAAGCCGGCGAACCTCTCCGGCGGTCAGCGGCAGCGCGTGGCCATGGGCCGCGCCATCGTCCGCGAGGCAGACGCTTTCCTCTTCGATGAGCCGCTCTCGAACCTCGACGCCAAGCTGCGCGGTCAGATGCGCGCCGAGATCGCCAGGCTCCAGCGCGAGCTCAACACCACCAGCGTCTACGTCACCCACGATCAGACCGAGGCGATGACCCTGGGGGACCGGGTAGCAGTGCTGAAGAAGGGCCTGCTCCAGCAGATCGCCTCTCCGCGAGAGCTCTATGAGCAGCCCGCGAACCTCTTCGTCGCCGGATTCATCGGCTCACCGTCGATGAACTTCCTGCCCGGCACCGTGGAGGGCAACATCTTCTCCACGCCGCTGGGCAAGATCGAGATCCCGGACCGCGCGGCCAAGGCCGGCGCAGGCCGTGACATCGTGCTGGCGGGGATCCGTCCAGAGTTCTTCGACGACGCCTCTCAGCTCAGCGAGGCGCAGCTCTCCAAGGGCACGACCTTCACCGCGGAGATCAGCCACAGCGAGTGGATGGGCAACGAGCAGTACGCCTATGTCTCCTACGAGACCGACGAGCGGGTCCAGGAGACGCTGCGCAACCTCGCCGAGGAGATGGACGCCGATGAGCTGCGCACCCAGCTCGTGGTCGAGGTCGATGCCACCTCGCGCTTCCGCAGCGGGGACACCGCCGAGCTCTGGCTCGACACCCGCAGAATGCACCTCTTCGACCCGGGCACCGGTGAGAACCTCACCCGGGATGAGGAAGCTGGCGCGGAGCTCACCCGTGAGGCCCGCGAGGACCGCAAGCGCGATGCCGAGCGGTTCGTCGCCAAGCAGTCCTGACCGGGGCGGGTTCGTTCGCCGCTGACCTGCACGGTCACACCCCCCGGCGAGCCCGGGATGCTAAGTTATTTACAAGACAGACCTGACGCTCAGCAGGGCAGGCCGCCGCGGGGCGACCGTCTGGCTGAGCAGTCAACACCAGGCCGAAGAGTTGGAGCGCCACCATGAGCACCGTCCCCGAAGAGTTCAAGTACAGTGCCGAGCACGAGTGGATCGGGACCACCGAGGATTCACTCGTGGTGCGCGTGGGCATCACCGACTTCGCCCAGGACGCCCTCGGCGAGGTCGTCTACGTGGAGCATCCTGAGGTCGGTGCGACGGTTGCAGCCGGCGACGTGGTGGGCGAGGTGGAATCCACCAAGTCGGTCTCTGACATCTTCGCCCCGGTCGCGGGGGAGATCGTGTCCGTCAACACGGACCTCGACGAGAATCCCGGAGCGGTGAACTCCGCCCCCTATGCGGCGGGCTGGCTGTTCGAGATCAAGCTCGCAGAATCCGCAGCGGCAGACACTCTGCTCAGTGCCGCGGACTACAAAAACCAAGTAGGCTGAAGGCCGCCAGCAGGCAGCCCGGCGAGAGGAGGCGACGTGGAGAGCACGCGAAATCGTGACAACGGTCAAAGTGCGGCGGAGACGACGAGCATCTCGTTGCCGCCGGCAGAGGCGCACGCAGGGGAGCCTCATCTCTCGGAAGATGACAGGCAGGCCATCGCGGCGCTGCCCAGGAACTCGGCGCTTCTGATCGCCCACAGCGGTGCAAACCAGGGGGCGCGCTTCCTGTTGGACCAAGATCTGACCACCGTCGGCAGGCACCCTGAGGCAGGGATCTTCCTCGATGACGTCACCGTGTCCCGGCGCCACGTCGAACTGACCCGGCAGGGACTGGGCTTCCAGATTCGAGATCTCGGCAGCCTCAACGGCACGTATGTGAATCACGACCGCGTAGACGAGTACGCGTTGAAGCCCGGCGATGAGGTGCAGATCGGCAAGTTCCGGCTGACCTTCTATGCCGGATCCAAGGAATCCGACTGACCGGTGATCCACAATGCCAGGGCGGACCGGAGGGAAACGTTATCCTGAGGATGATTTCGTCTCGCCCCCAAAGCCCGAAAGAGGACATGCAGTGAGTGCTTCAGCAGCGTCGAAGCCGAAACCGGCCGCGACTCCCACCGAGCGCGCCGCCACGCATGTCTTCACCATCTCCGAGGTTCTGCGCGAGCTGCAGAACGAGTTCCCCGACCTCACCGCATCGAAGCTGCGCTTCCTCGAAGAGCGCGATCTCGTGGAACCCGCCCGCACCGCATCGGGCTACCGGAAGTACTGCGCGGCCGACGTCGAGCGACTCCGCTTCATCCTGGCGCTGCAGCGCGACCGGTACATGCCGCTGGATGTCATCAAACAGACCATGGACGCCATCGACTCCGGGGATACCCCGGAGGCGCTGCCGCAGGCGGCCCCAGTGGGTCCCCGCGAAGTCACCGATGAGATGGCCGCCCAGATCACCGGACGAATTCGCCCGATGTCGCGCAAGGAGCTGCGCGCCCACTCCGGCGCCACCCGCGGGATGCTCGACACGCTGGAGAAGTTCCGGATCATCGCGGCCGACGCGGAGGGCAACTACAGCCACCACGATCTCAAGGCCGTCAAAGCGGTCCGGGTCCTGGCGCGCTATGGGCTCGAACCGAAGCATCTGGTCAACATCCGCCGCTCCGCGGACAACGAGCTGGATCTGATCTCACGCGCCATGGCCCCGCATGCTGCCCGCAGGGACACTGCCGCCCGGGCGCGAGTCGCGGAGTCCTCCAAGGAGATGCTCCAGTGCCTCAAAGATCTGCGCGGCTCAATCATGGACACCTCAGTGGAGCAGTTGGACAAGAACTGACCTAGACTTGAACCATGGAGAGCCAGCTTGTGCCGCTGGATGTCGTGGGTGTTCGGATCGAGCTCCCATCGAAACAGCCTGTTGTGGTGCTCCGCGGCGCAGAACCCGGCCTGGACAATCTTCATGTGGCCGTCTTGGTGGGACCAGCTGAGGCCAACGCCATCGCGATGGCCATGGAGAAGAAGATCCCACCCCGCCCGATGACCCACGATCTGCTCGCCGAGGTCATGACTCGGCTCGGCTCGGGAGTGCGCTCGGTGGAGATCGGCATGTTGGACTCATCGACCTACCGAGGGACCATCACCCTGGTCAGCGGCCGCAGCTTCGCGCCCGCGCCTCCGATGCGATCGCCGTGGCGGTGCGGGTGCAGTGTCTGGTCACCATGGAGCGCGAGATGCTCACCCGGGTGGGCATCACACCGCGCACCGCAGCCACGGGACAGCGTCCGATCTCCGAGGACGAGATCAAGGAATTTCGCCGGTTCCTCGACGATGCCGAGCCGGGTGACTTCGAGTGAACCAGGGCCGATGCGAGCTCGTCACTGGTGGAACTTCGCGACACGCCGTAGAGTAAAACTCAAATGTCTTTGACCCTGCGCGGCTGCGGCAATACCGTCAAGGGACAAGGCCTTCGCAGGCGCCTTCCTCGCCGCTCTCGCGGCGCCGGGTAGGGGCTTTCCCAGCGGAGTCCGGCACTTCAGGAGGCTACCAGGTGGGTCCAGAATCGCACGCGGGCACCGAGCGTGTACGGCCAGGGCAGGCAGCTGCCCAGCAGCCCCTGTTCAGCGACGGTCGGCCTGAGCTGGACGAGGAGCTCGGCTACCGCGGGCCCGTGGCCTGCGCCGCCGCAGGGATCACCTATCGTCAGCTGGACTACTGGGCGCGCACCAAGCTGGTGCAACCCTCTATGCGCAACGCCGCCGGCTCTGGTTCGGCCCGACTGTATTCCTTCCGCGACGTACTGGTGCTCAAGGTGGTCAAGCGTCTGCTGGACACCGGTGTCTCGCTGCAGCAGATCCGCAGCGCGATCGAACACCTGCGCGAACGCGGCGTCGATGACCTCGCCCAGATCACCCTGATGTCGGACGGCGCCTCGGTCTACGAATGCACCTCCGCCGACGAGGTCATCGACCTTGTGCAGGGCGGACAGGGAGTCTTCGGCATCGCCGTGGGCCGGGTGTGGCGCGAGGTCGAAGCCAGCCTGGTGGAGCTTCCACGGGAGCGCACCGAGCCCGAGGCCATTCCCGAGCTTGAGGCCTTCGGCTCAGCCGGAGATGAACTCGCCCAGCTCAGAGCGCGTCGCTCCCAAGCCTCCTAACCCTCAGACTTCGCCCCGCGGGGCACACGCAAAAGGACCGCCCCTCGATGAGGAGCGGTCCTTATCTGCTGTGTCAGACCAGCTGCTGTGTCAGACCAGCTGCTGTGTCAGACCAGCTGCTTGAGCAGCTGGTCGAAGGATTTCGCCAGGTCCTTGACCTGTTCGCCGGGCCACTGGTGCACCGGGTACGCCGCGCCCTGGATCTGCTGCCAGAACGGGTTCTCCTCCAGCACCGGGAGCATCAGCTTGTCCTTGTAGAGCCGCTCCATCTCCAGCAGGCGGTATTCGTGCTCGGCGGAGTCGGCACGGGCACGGTTGACCACCACGCCGGCGGACTTCAGCTGCGGTGCGTACTCGTTGGAGAACATCCGGATCGCACGCATCGTGCGCTCGGTGCCGGCCACGGAGAACAGGCTCGGCTCAGCCACAAGGAGCACGCCGTCCGATGCCGACCAGCCGATTCGGGTCAGACCTGCCAACGAGGGCGGGCAGTCGATGAGCACCAGGTCATAGCCGCTGACCCGATCGAGGATCATGCGGAGTCGACGCATATCGCGAGGCCGGATATCGGGACGATCGAAGGCCGCCGAGAGCGCGGAGCCGACGACGACGTCCAGTGTCGCCTCGGAGCGCTGCTCTGCGGGGAGCAGGTCCAGCCAGCCGGAGCGGACCACGTGGTCACTCAGGGTGGTGCGCTTGGCATCGCGCAGCAGCTGCCCGGCCTCAGTGCCGGTGCCGCGGGTGACGGCCAGCCCGGTGGTGGAATCCGCGTGCGGGTCCAGGTCGACGACGAGAGTCCGCACCCCCTGGTGGAGGGCGGCCGAGGCAAGGCCCATAGTGACCGAGGTCTTACCGACCCCGCCTTTCAGACTGGAAACACTCAAGATCTGCACGCTCCCCATCATAGGGATGATCTGCTGTGATCCTTGCCCCGGCGCTCCGCGCAGGAAGGGATGGATCAGCTGATCTTCATCTCACCCATCTCTTCCCAGCCCTCACCCTCGATCTGGCGCGAGATGATCTTCGGGGTGGAGACCAGCGCCTGCGCCATGGCTCCGTCTGAGCTGACCGCCTGCTGGAAGTGCGCCGATTCCACGTGCGGGCCAGCGGCGTCGTCGTCGAAGGCTTCGATGAGCACATATTCGTTGGGGTCCTGAAGGCTGCGGGACCAGTCGAACCACTTGTTGCCGGGCTCGGCCCGGGTGGCCTCGGTGAAATCAGCGGTGATGGCGGGCCACTGGTCTGCCAGCTCGGGCTTGACCTGGAATTTCACGACGATGAGGATCATGGGCTGCTCCTTGGTGTGGGTCGGGTTGAGGCATCCGCGGCGACAGGCCGCAGACGCGGGTGAGTCTTCCACGACAACCGAGCCGGGCGCCCAGGGATTCCCGAAACGGCCCCGAGCCCGGGCTGGGAAGAATCACCCGACGGTCGCGTCTAGGATTGTCACATGGCCCACTACGACCTCTCCATCATCGGTTCCGGCTCCGGGAACTCCCTGATCACACCCTTCTGGGATGACAAGCGCGTGGTCCTGGCGGACAAGGGCTCCGGCAGCACGGCGGCCTTCGGCGGCACCTGCCTGAACGTGGGGTGCATTCCGACCAAGATGTTCGTCCGCCCGGCGGCGCTGGCCCGGGGGCCGGTGGAAGCGGCCCGGCTCAACGTCACCCAGGAGACCACCGAGGTGGACTGGTCCGCGATGCGTGACCGGGTCTTCGGCCGGATCGACGCGATCTCTGCCGGCGGCCGGCAGTACCGCGAGGTCGAGCTGGACCACGTTGACCTGGTGACGGAGCAGGTCACGCTCACCGGGGACTTCAGCCAGCCACCCTTCGCCTTCGTCTCTGAGTCCGGTGTCCGCGCGGAGGCCGACCAGCTGGTCATCGCCGCCGGCTCCCGGCCGGTGCTTCCGCAGGTCCCCGGAATCGACCTGCCTGGGGTGCACACCTCTGACAGCATCATGCGCATCGAGCAGCGGCCCGAGAAGCTGCTGATCATCGGCGGCGGCTACATCGCCTGCGAGTTCGCCGGGGTGTTCTCCGCCTTCGGCACCGAGGTCATTCAGGTCAATCGCAGCCAGGGGCTGATGACCGCCATGGACGCCGACATCTCCGCCGCCTTCTCGGCCGAGGCCGAGAAGAACTGGACGGTGCACTACCAGCGCACCGCGACCCGGATCGCCGAGCACGGTGAGGGGCTGCGCGTCGAGCTGGTCACCTCCGACGGCCGTGTCGAGCACCAGGATGTGGACGCGGTCCTGGTGGCCATCGGTCGCATGCCGAACACCGACCTGATCGGTGCTCGAGAGGTCGGTCTCGACGTGCACTCCGACGGGCGCCTCACGGTGGATGAATACCAGCGAGTGCTCAGCCAGGGCGAACCCGTTGCGGGTCTCTACGCACTGGGCGACGTCAGCTCCGAGGCGATGCTCAAGCATGTCGCGAACCAGGAGGCCCGGGTGGTCGCCCACAACCTGGAGCACCCGGACCGGATCCGCGCGTCGCGGCACGAGGCCATCCCCTCTGCGATCTTCTCCTTCCCAGAGATGGCCCAGGTCGGAATCACCGAGGTCCAGGCCGCAGAGACCGTAGGTGCGGAGAACCTCACCACCAAGATCCAGCGATACGGCGACACCGCCTACGGCTGGGCGATGGAGGACGGCGAGGGGATCTTCAAGGTGATCGCGGACCGCCGCAGCGGGCAGATCCTCGGCGCTCACGTCATGGGCTACCAGGCCTCGAACCTGATCCAGCCGATCATCCAGGCGATGAGCTTCGGCCAGGATGCCTACACGGCCGCTCGGGGACAGTACTGGATCCATCCCGCCCTGATGGAGGTCACCGAGAATGCGCTGCTGGGCCTCGAGGTCCCGATCCCGGAGGACGCCCCGCTCTGAGCCTGGCGGAGCTTCAGCGCTCACCGCAGGTGCCTCGCCGTGCTGCCCTGCCGGAGCCGCGGCGCCAGGAATGGATTTCGCGGCGCTCCGGTTGTCAGGAGAAGAAGCACCAGCCGCACGCTCCACTGAGCAGCGCTGCGGCTGGCCCGAACACCACTGAACCGTGCGCGGAGACCGATCGTCCCGCGCCGAGAGGAGCTTTCCATGGCAGAACGCGTTGATTTCTGGTTCGACCCACTGTGCCCCTTCGCCTGGGTGACATCACGCTGGATCCTGGAGGCCGAGAAGGTCCGTGACATCGAGGTGCACTGGAACGTGATGAGCCTCGGTGTGCTCAACGAGGCCAAGAACCCCGCACCGGCCGAGGACCCCGAGCAGCTCGCCCGCTGGATCCCGGCCCGCACCGCCACCGCCGTGGCGCTGAAGCACGGCGAGGACAAGGTCGGAGAGTTCTACACCGCCGCCGGCACCGAGATCCACAACAACGGCAACAAGGACTTCGAGGCGGCCACGCGCAACGCACTGCGCGCCGTCGGCCTGGAGGAGGACCTGCTCGCCGAGGCCAAGACGGAGAAGAACGACACCGAGATGCGCGCCTCACACGAGAAGGGCATCTCCCTGGTCGGTCAGGACGTCGGCACCCCGGTCGTCGCATTCCAGGGCACCGCGTTCTTCGGCCCCGTCCTGACCCGGATCCCGCGCGGCGAGGACGCCGGCAAGGTCTTCGACGGCGCCGTCGCACTGGCTCAGTTCCCGTACTTCTTCGAACTCAAGCGCTCCCGCACGGAGTCCCCAGCCTTCGATTGATCGAGGCTCCCACCCAGAGGGCCCTCATAAGAGGGCACCACACGACGACGCCGGCACGGGCTTGAAGCCCGCGCCGCGTCGTCGTTTCCGGTGTTCTCAGGCCGGGGGAGTGCTCAGTCCTCGCGGATCACCTTGTGCTGGGCCGCCTGGGCGACCGGGCGGACCACGACCTGATCCAGGTTCACATGGTGGGGGAGCGTGACGGCGCCCGCGATCACCTCGGCGATGTCCTCGGCGACCAGGGGTCGCTTGACCCCGCGGTAGACCGCCTCGGCGGCGGCCACGTCTCCACGGAGACGCTTCGCGGTGAACTCCTCGGTGGCGACCATGCCCGGCAGCACCTCGATGACCCGGATGTTGTGCTCGGCCTCTTCCAGTCGCAGCGCCCCGGTGAGTGCATGTTCTCCGAACTTCGCCGCGTTATAGCCGGCGCCACCCTCGTAAGCCGTGATGCCAGCGGTGGAGGTGACGGTGAGGATCGTTCCCTCGCCGTGGGCGCGCAGCATCGGGATGAAGGCCTGGATCACATTCAGCGCGCCGAGCACGTTGACCTCATACATCCAGCGCCAGTCCTCGGGCCGGCCCTCGGCCACCAGGTCCATGCCCAGCGCCCCGCCGGCGTTGTTGATCAGGGTGTCGATCCCTCCGGCGGCGGTGACCTCTTCCAGAGCGGCGGCCACCTGCTCCGGATCGGTGACGTCGCAGATGATCGGGATGATCCCCTCCTGCTCGGCGAGGCTCTCGAGCTTCTCGGTGCGCCTCGCGACGGCGAAGACCCGCCAGCCTTCGGTGGTGAGTCGGTGCGCGGTGGCAGCGCCGATCCCGGAGGAGGCGCCGGTGACCATGGCGCTGCGGGTGGAGGCATCAGTGTCGATCATGGAGACAGCCTAGTGAGCAGCGTGCGCTGAGAGAACCGGTGGTTCAGTATGTGACACTTGCGTCGTGAGAGAATGGCCAGCATGGCTGATCAGACTCCGGGCACAGACGCGCCCGCCACCGCGACCCTTTCCGCAGACACCTCCCAGGGCGCCGCCGCGCACAAGACCCCCGTGGTCCCGGACCGCCCGGCGCTGGAGGGCCTTGAGGAGAAGCTCCATGCCGCCTGGCAGGCCGAGGAGATCTACCACTTCAACGAGGACACCGAGCGCGCCGAGGTCTACTCCATCGATACTCCGCCGCCCACCGCCTCCGGCTCGCTGCACGTGGGGCATATGTTCTCCTACACGCAGACCGACGTGATGGCGCGCTTCATGCGGATGACTGGGAAGAACGTCTTCTACCCGCTGGGCTGGGACGACAACGGACTGCCCACCGAGCGTCGGGTGCAGAACTACTACGGGGTGCGCTGCGATCCGGCGCAGCCCTACGACCCGGACTACACCCCGCCGGAGAAGCCGGCGAAGAACCAGCGCGACTGGGACGCGATCAGCCGCGCGAACTTCATCGAGCTGTGCGAGACCCTCACCGTGGAGGACGAGAAGATCTTCGAGGATCTCTTCTCCCGGCTGGGCCTCTCGGTGGACTGGCGCCAGACCTACCGCACCATCGACGATGACTCCCGCGCCGCCTCTCAGCGGGCTTTCCTGCGCGATATCCACGCCGGCAACGCCTACACCGCCCAGGCGCCGACGCTGTGGGACATCACCTTCCGTACGGCCGTGGCCCAGGCCGAGCTCGAGTTCAAGGACCACCCCGGTGCCTATCATCGCTACCCCTTCACCGTGAAGGACACCGGCGAACAGGTCTTCATCGAGACCACACGGCCCGAGCTGCTGCCCTCCTGCGTGGCGCTGGTCGCGCACCCCGATGATGAGCGCTACCAGCACCTCTTCGGCAAGACCGCGATCTCCCCGCTCTTCGGCGTGGAGGTCGAGGTCAAGGCGCACGGACTCGCGCAGCCGGACAAGGGCTCCGGCGCGGCCATGATCTGCACCTTCGGCGATATGACCGACGTGACCTGGTGGCGCGAGCTGCAGCTGCCGACCCGAGCGCTGATCGGCCGCGACGGCCGATTCTCCCGCGAGGCCCCGGAGTGGATCAGCTCCACGGAGGGCCAGGCGAACTACGAACAGCTCGCCGGCAAGACCGTGCATTCGGCCAAGGAGGCCGTGGTGGAGCTGCTCAAGTCCGCCGAGCTGCTCGAGGGGGAGCCCAAGAAGATCACTCACGCGGTGCACTTCTATGAGAAGGGCGACAAGCCGCTGGAGGTCGTCACCTCCCGGCAGTGGTACATCCGCAACGGCGGCCGCGACGCCGCCCGGCGCGAGAAGATGGTCGCCCGCGGCAAGGAGATCTCCTGGCACCCGACCTTCATGCGCTCTCGCTACGAGAACTGGGTGGAGGGGCTCAACGGCGACTGGCTGGTCTCCCGGCAGCGCTTCTTCGGCGTGCCGATCCCGGTCTGGTACCCGCTGAACGCCGACGCCGAACCCGACTACGACCACCCGCTGCTGCCCGAGGAGGCCCTGCTGCCGGTGGACCCGGCCTCGCAGGTCCCCGCCGGATACCAGGAGTCCCAGCGCGGCGTCGCCGGCGGCTTCATCGGTGAGGCCGACGTCCTGGACACCTGGGCAACCTCGGCGATCACCCCGCACATCGCAGGCCGCTGGGAGAAGGACAACGACTTCTTCAACAAGGTGTTCCCCTTCGATCTGCGCCCACAGGGCCACGACATCATCCGCACCTGGCTCTTCGCCTCGGCGGTCCGCGCGAACTCGCTCAACGACTCCGTGCCGTGGACCAACACCGCGATCTCCGGCTGGATCCTGGACCCGGATCGCAAGAAGATGTCCAAGTCCAAGGGCAACGTGGTCGTGCCCACCGAGCCGCTGGAGCAGTTCGGCTCCGACGCGGTGCGCTACTGGGCCTCCTCGGCCAAGCTCGGCGCGGACACCGCCTACGAGGTGGCGCAGATGAAGATCGGGCGCCGCCTGGCGATCAAGCTGCTCAACGCCTCGAAGTTCGCGCTGAACCTCGGTGTCACCGAAGCCCACATCATCCGCGACGACGCCGGAGCTCAGGTCCTCACCGAGGCTCTGGATCGCGCCCTGATCGCCGAGCTGCGCACCGTGGTGGACCAGGCGACCAAGCACTTCGCAGACTACGACTACGCCCGCGCGCTGCAGCTGGTGGAGTCCTTCTTCTGGTCCTTCACCGACGACTACGTGGAGCTGGTCAAGGACCGCGCCTACGGCTCACGCGGTGAGTCGGCCCAGGATTCGGTGCTGGCAGCCCTGGCGACCACACTGGATTCGCTGCTGCGGCTCTTCGCCCCTGTGCTGCCCTTCGTCACCGACGAGGTCTGGCGCTGGTGGCGCCACGGCTCGGTGCACTCCACCCAGTGGCCGACCACCTCCGGGCTGGAGTCCGTGCAGGGCTCGGCCGGGATGCTGGACTCCGTGGCGCAGGTGCTCTCCGGTCTGCGCAAGGTCAAGTCCGAGGCCAAAGTGAAGCAGCGCACCGAGGTGATCACCGCCAAGGTCTCCGCACCCGAGCGGACGCTGGCCCATATCGACGCCGCCATCGCCGACGTCCAGGCGGCCACCCGGTCCCGCTCCCTGGAGCTGAGCGCGCAGACCGACGGCACGCAGGCCGTGGTGGTCACCGAGGTGGAGCTCGCCGAAGAGGAACAGCCCGCCCAGGTCTGACCTCTCAGCGCGTCAAGGAATCGTAGAGCTGCAGCCGATCGTCGGGCTGCAGCTCTACGATTCTTGCGAAGCTCTCCGATTTTCTGACCAGGGCGGGCTGCCGCCTCAGTCGTTCTCCTCCGTGACGGTCCGGATCTCCAAGACGCCCTCGAGCTCCTGGAGCGCCTCGAAGAGCTGCTCGCGGCCCACACGCTGGGTGCGGGTGAAGGTCATGGTGGCGTCGACAGCGAACCCATCGGAGACTGCGAGTCTCCGGGTGCGCACCAGCCGGGTCTCGTAGCCCAATTGCGAGGCGGCCCCGAGGATCTCGCGCAGGATCCCACGCCCGTCGGTGTAGCGCACGATGTAATGCTCGGAGCGATCATGGCGTGGGAGCCGGCGGACCAGGTTCGTCACCAGGGTGACCGAGAGCAGGTAGAAGACCACCGTGAGTCCCGCGATCACCGGCATCCCGGCGCCGCAGGCCATGCCGACGGCGGCCGTCACCCAGATCGAAGCCGCGGTGGTCAGCCCCGAGACCACGTTCTGCCGGACGAAGATCACCCCGGCACCGATGAAGCCGATCCCACTCACGATCTGCGCGGCGATCCGGGAGGGGTCCAGGACCACGTCCCCGCCGATCAGATGCGAGAAGCCGTAGGCGGAGACCAGGGTGAACAGGGCTGAGCCCATGCCGACCAGGATGTGGGTGCGTGCACCGGCGGACTTCTGCCGGATGTCACGCTCGATCCCGATCGCCGCCGACATCAGGAAGGCCAGGGTCAGGAGCAGAATCTGGGTCGGTGCCGTCTCCGGCCAGACATCGATGCTCATCGCCCCTCCTCTGAAGATCCCACATCAGCCTATAACCCCACCGACACCCGGGACAGCCCTACCGACACCCGGGACAGCCCGCCGAGATTCAGCCCGCCGAGATTCAGCTCTCGCTGAGAGCGGCCACCGCGGGGCGGCTCGGACGCAGACCTAGATGATGTCCTGCCCGGTCTCGCGGGCCTTCTTCCAATCGGCGAAGAAGGCGTAGCCGATCACGGCCATCACCGCCAGGACGATCAAGGGCCACATCAGGGTGTAAAGGGTCATCGCAAGGGTGCTCATCGGGGGTCTCCCACTGTTGTCGATTCATGGCTGGCCGAACCGGGGGCGGCTCCGGCCGTGCTGGAGGAAGCTGCGGGGCTGGCTGCCGCGTCGTCGTCGAAGTCGCCGGTCCGCTGCGCGATCAGCGCGAAGTCGAACTCGGCGCTGCCGCGCACGGACATCGCCCAGCAGACGATGGTGCTCACGGCATAGGCGAGAAGCGAGGCGCTGAGCGTGGCGTAGTCATGCAGGAAGCCGATGACGAAGGGTGCCGAGACGACCGCGGCGATCACCGCCACCACCTTGGCCACCTTGACCCCGAAGAAGCCGAAGCACATCAGGCCCAGAATCACGGCGATGCCGACCACCGAGAACAGGTCCACGATGATCCCGACCACGCCGGTGAGCGGGAACCACTCGAATCGGACCGGCACGAAGCAGGCCAGCGCCGCGAGCACCGAGACGGTGAACGCCTTGTTCGTGACCTTCTTCCAGTAGAAGCTCGCCAGCACCGGGAACACCAGCGCGCCCCAGAGGGCACCCACGAACACCAGCAGGTCCAGGATGCTCAGCTGCAGGCTGGCGAAGCTCACCGCCGCGGCGGTAGCCAGCAGCATGGTCACCCGACCCACGAGCAGCATGGTCCGCGGATTGGCCTTGGCCTTTCCGGCGACGTTCTGGCCGTAGACGTCGGCCATCATGATCGAGGACATCGCCGAGAGATCGGAATCCGCGGTGGAGGAGAGTGCTCCGATGATCATCACGAAGAAGACCGCCAGCAGCACCGCAGGCAGATAGCTCGCCGCCAGCTCCGGGATGATGTTGTTGACATCGCCGCCGGTGGGCTCGAAGCCCAGGTAGAGGGCCATCACACCGAACATGCCCACACCGATGACCATCGCGCCATAGCCGATGGTCGCGGTGATGAAGGTCGGCTTGATCAGATCCTCGCGCACCGCGAAGAGTCGCTGCGCGATGGTCTGGTTGCCGATCGCGTAGGCGAGCACCGCCGCGATGTAGGGCGCGCCTTGATTGAGGAACGCCTCGCTGGAGAAGAAGCTCTGCTGCTCGGAGGTGAGGTTCTGCGCGCCGGTCTCGAAGGCGGCGGGAAAGTCCGCGGCGAAGAAGATGAACGGGATGATCACCGCCACCGCCCCGAACATGGCCATGACCTGGATGAAATCGGTGAGCACCGAGGCGCGGAAACCTGACCACAGCGTGTAGAGCAGCACTCCGGCGGCCACGGTGAGCACACCCTGGATGAACGTGAACGGTGAGAGCATCGCGATCAGCACGCCACCGGCGATGAAGTTCGACATCAGCGAGATCAAGCTGCCCACCACGTTGGAACCGGCGAGCATCAGCTGGCTGGAACGGCCGTGCCGAGCATGCATCACCTCCGCGATGCTGTGCGCCTTCGGGGCCACTGCGCGGATCCGCTTGCCGAAGGGGTAGATGAACAGGATCATCAGCGCCCCCCAGAGTCCATAGTGGATGGGCCCGGAGATTCCGTAGGTGTACCCGGCCTCGGCGGAGGCATACATGGAAGACGCCCAGATCCAGGTGGCGGTCATCGATGCCGCCGAGATGCCGAAGCCGATCTTGTTGCCGGCGGTCATGTACTGGTCAGCGTTCTCCTTCTTCTTCCTGATCCGGTGTGAGACCAGGTAAGTCCCCCCGTAGAAGGCCACCAGAAGCAGCACCACCGTGATGGCGCCGAACTGGACTGCGCTTGATTCGTTCACGTTGTATGTTCCCCTCGTTGAGTATCAGTCGTCTCGCATCTTCAGATGCCGCGGCACCGTTGTGTATAGGCATTTTTGGGCGCAGTCGTGCAGGCGTCTGTCAGACCCTGCTTCTTGCTGCTGCGGATCCGTGGCCGGGCTCTCGGCTCATGACGCGGGCTGGTTCTCAGCCTCGGCGGAGCTCGGGCAGGCGGCGCGCGACGGTGTTCCCCTCATGCCGGGCCGAGCCCACCCTCACTCATCAAAGGGGGTGAACCAGGCCACAAGCAGTAGACCGTAACACATCGCTTTTCTCGCCTGACCGGCAGCCTCGGGCGGGACAGCCCGCCCGACAGGGCCTCGTATGGCCCCGCACGCACGGACCCAGTAGACTGAACCCCAGCAGCTTTGACCCGGCCATCACCGGTGAGCTTCCGGGAGAACCGGCCCGCGGCACCACCGCCGCAGCGCCTCAGTAGAGCCGGACGGGTAAGCCCGTCACAGCAGTCATGGAGTGGCCCGACGGCGGCGCGCCCCAGCTCCTCCAAGGGGCAGGAGCGTCAGGCGTGGGGCAAGCAAGGTGGTACCGCGCCCGGCAGGCGTCCTTGTGAGTGCGTCAGACCATCGCTCAGCACCACAGCAGGACGGACCTCCATGACCGAGAACAACTCTCCCGTGTATCCCCGCGCATCAGCCGCCGACTCCGGTGCGCGCCGGATCCCCGCCTCTCCGCGCTTCCCGAGGATCGAAGAGCGCGTGTTGGCGCAGTGGGAGAAGGACGGCACCTTCCAGGCCTCCATCGAGAACCGGCCCACCGAGGACGCCTCGGGTGAGGCCAACGAATTCGTCTTCTACGATGGTCCGCCCTTCGCCAACGGTCTGCCACACTATGGTCACCTGCTCACCGGCTACGTCAAGGATCTCGTGGCGCGATACCAGACCCAGCGCGGGTCCCGGGTGGAGCGGCGCTTCGGCTGGGACACCCACGGGCTGCCTGCCGAGCTGACCGCCATGAAGGAACTCGGCATGACGGACAAGGCCGAGATCGAGGCCTCGGGGTGGACAAGTTCAACGACGCCTGCCGCGCCTCGGTGCTGAGGTACACCGGCGAATGGGAGTCCTATGTGCACCGCCAGGCCCGCTGGGTGGACTTCGAGAACGACTACAAGACGCTCAACGTCGACTATATGGAGTCGGTCATCTGGGCCTTCAAGCAGCTGCACGAGAAAGGCCTGACCTACCAGGGCTTCCGCGTGCTTCCCTACTGCTGGAAGGACGAGACCCCGCTGTCCAACCATGAGCTGCGGATGGATGACGACGTCTACAAGGATCGTCAGGACCCCTCGGTCACCGTGGCCTTCCCGATCACCGGCGGCGGCGCCCACGGTGACGCCCTGGCCGGGGTCAATCTGCTCGCCTGGACCACCACTCCCTGGACACTGCCGACGAACTTCTCCGTGGCCGTCGGGCCCGAGGTGGAATACGTGGTCGTCCAGGCGCCCGCCGATTCGCCGCTTCCCGGCCGGCATCTGATCGCCGCCGAGCTGCTCGGCGCCTACGCCACGGACCTGGGCTTCACCGACGCTGAGGTCACCGACGCGAGGTGACCACCGCCGCTGAGGCCGCAGCCGCCGCCGTCGTCGCCCGCTACCAGGGCACCGAGCTGGCTGGCATCGAGTACGCGCCGCTGTGGGACTACTACACAGATACCGAGACCTGGGGTACGCAGCACGCCTTCCGGGTGCTGGTGGAGGACTACGTCACCACCACCGATGGCACCGGGCTGGTCCACCAGGCCTCGGCCTACGGTGAAGAGGATCAGCGCTCCTCCGAGCAGGCGGGGATCCCGGTGATCCTCTCGGTGGACGAGGGCGCCCGGTTCCTGCCGATGTTCGCCCAGCCCACGCCGACTGGTGAGACCCCGCTGGCCGAGATCGCCGGCCTCCAGGTCTTCGAGGCCAACCGCACCATCATCAACGAGCTCAAGGCCTCCGGCCGGCTGGTCCGTGAGGCGTCTTATGTGCACTCCTACCCGCACTGCTGGCGCTGCCGCACCCCCCTGATCTACAAGGCGGTGACCTCCTGGTACGTGGCGGTCACCCAGGTCAAGGAGCGGATGCTCGAACTCAACGAACAGATCAACTGGATCCCGGGCAACGTCAAGCACGGCCAGTTCGGCAAATGGCTCGAGAACGCCCGTGACTGGTCGATCTCGCGCAACCGCTACTGGGGAAGCCCACTGCCGGTCTGGGTCTCCGATGACCCCGAGCACCCGCGCACCGAGGTCTACGGCTCGCTGGAGGAGCTCAAAGAGGCCTTCGGTGACTACCCGCGCAACGCCGAGGGCGAGCCGGACCTGCACCGGCCCTGGATCGACGCGCTGACCCGGCCGAACCCCGATGACCCCACGGGGAAGTCCACCATGCGCCGGGTCGAGGACGTCCTGGACGTCTGGTTCGACTCCGGGTCGATGCAGTTCGCCCAGGTCCACTACCCCTTCGAGAACGCACAGTGGTTCGCCGATCACCACCCGGCCGACTTCATCGTGGAGTACATCGGGCAGACCCGCGGCTGGTTCTACACCATGCACGTGCTGGCCACCGCGCTCTTCGACCGCCCGGCCTTCACCAACGTGATCAGCCACGGGATCGTGCTGGGCTCAGACGGGCAGAAGATGTCCAAGTCGCTGCAGAACTACCCGGATGTCTCCGAGGTCCTGGACCGAGACGGCTCCGACGCGATGCGCTGGTTCCTGATGTCCTCGCCGATCCTGCGCGGCGGCAACCTGGTGGTCACCGAGGAGGGGATCCGCGAGAGCGTCCGCCAGGTGCTGCTGCCGATGTGGAACGCCTGGCATTTCTTCGGGCTCTACGCCAACACCGCCAACCAGGGCGCCGGCTATCAGGCGAAGTCCGTGGGCGCGGAGGACGTGGCCAGCCCGCTGGACCGCTACATCCTCGCCGCCACCGGTGATCTGGTCCGTGAGGTCACCGCCTCGCTGGACGCCTACGACGTCTCCGACGCGTGCGAGTCGCTGCGCCGGTTCTCCGACACGCTCACCAACTGGTACATCCGACGTTCTCGAGCCCGGTTCTACGCCGAGGATTTTGCCGCCTACGATGTGCTCTACACGGTGCTCGAGACCTTCGCCCGGGTGGCTGCCCCGCTGCTGCCCATGATCAGCGAGGAGATCTGGCGCGGCCTGACCGGGGGCCGCTCGGTGCACCTGGCCGACTGGCCGGACCCGGAGGACTACCTGAGCGACGAGCGCGCCGTGGAGCTGATGGAGCTCACCCGTCTGGTCAGCTCGGCCGGGTCCTCGCTGCGCAAGCAGGCGAACCTGCGGGTGCGCCAGCCGCTGGCCACGCTCACTGTGGCCGTGCCGCAGGCCCCGGCGCTGGAAGGCACCTACCAACAGATCATCGCCGATGAGCTGAACCTCAAAGAGGTCCAGCTGCTCGACGCCGCGCAGACCGATGCCGCGGATTGGGGGATCGGGCAGCAGCTGGTGGTCAACGCCCGCGCCGTCGGCCCCCGGCTGGGCAAACAGGTCCAGCAGGCGATCAAGGGTGCGAAGTCCGGTGACTGGTCGGTGGCCGATGGTGTGGTCACCGCCGGAGGCCTCGAGCTCTTCGAGGGCGAGTACACGCTGAGCACCACGGTGTCGGAACAGCTGAGCGAGAAGGCGGTCACGGTCCTGGACGGCACCGGAGGGTTCCTGGTGCTCGACACCGAGCTCAGCGAGGAGCTGATCAAGGAGGGCACCGCCCGGGATCTGATCCGCAGCATCCAGCAGGCCCGCAAGGACGCCGATCTCCAGGTCTCGGACCGGATCGAGACCACGGTCACCGCCTCACCGGCCATCGTGGAAGCGCTTCAGGCCCACAGGCAGCTTGTCTGCGAGGAGACCCTCACGGTGGATCTGCACCCGGTTCCCTGCGAGACTGCACCCGAACCGAGCATCCATGTGTCCGTCGTCGAAGGAGCTCGAGCATGAGCGAGGAACTGGATCAGTTCTCAGTGGCCAGCGTCTACGCGGAGCTGCTCTCGCGCGCCCCGGAGAACAAGATGGAACCGCGGATGCAGCCCATGATCGAAGCCATGGATCTGCTGGGGGAGCCGAACAGGACCGCGCCGGTCATCCACATCACCGGCACCAACGGCAAGACCTCCACGGCACGGATGATCGAGGCCGGGCTGCTGGCCCACGATCTGCGGGTCGGGCGCTACACCTCTCCGCACCTGAACTCGGTGACCGAACGGATCTGCCTCGACGGGCAGCCGGTGGAGGACGGCACCTTCGTGCGGATCTGGGACGAGGTGCGCCCGTTCATCAGCCTGGTCGATGCCAAGCTCGCCGAGCGCGGCGAGGTGCCGCTGACCTACTTCGAATGCGTCACCATCCTGGCCTTCGCGGTCTTCGCCGACGCCCCGGTAGACGTCATGGTCCTGGAGGTCGGCCTCGGCGGCATCACCGACGCCACGAATGTGGCCGACGGTTCGGTCAGCGTGATCACTCCGATCAGCCTGGACCACACCGACCTGCTCGGCGATGATGAGCGTGACATCGCCCTGGAGAAGGCCGGCATCATCAAGACCGACGGGTTCCTGATCTCCGCCGCCCAGGTGCCGGCCGCCGCCGATGTGCTGCTCGCCGAGGCGCGGGAGAAGAACGTGCCCTACCGCTTCGAAGGTGTGGAGTTCGGCGTCGAATCCCGGGTCCCCGGAGTGGGCGGCCAGCAGCTGAGCGTCACCGGGCTCGCGGGACGCTACCCGGACATCCTGCTGCCCCTGCATGGGGCGCATCAGGCGCAGAACTTCGCCGTGGCGGTGGCCGCGCTGGAGGCCTTCATCGGCGGGGGAGACCAGGAGCTCAACATCGAGAACCTGCGCCTGGCCGCGGAGAACATCAGCGCCCCGGGTCGACTGGAGACGCTGCGCACCGGTCCCAGCATCATCGTCGACGCCGCGCACAACCCTGCGGGGGTCACTGCCAGCGCACAGGCGCTGAAGGAGAGCTTCGGGCTCTCCCGTCTGGTGCTGGTGGTCGGGATCCTGCAGGACAAGGACGCCCGCGAGATGCTCACTGCGCTGTACAAGGAGTATGAGGGACTGGTCGAGGACATCTGCTTCACCCAGTCCACCTCGCCGCGGGCCATCCCCGCCGGGCAGCTCGGAAGCCTCGCGCTCGACATCGGCTACGCCGAGCAGGACATCTACGTCACCGAACGCCTCGACGACGCGATCGACTGGGCGGTCGGACGCGCCGATGAGGCCGACCCCGGCCTGATCGGCGGGGTGCTGATCACCGGCTCGATCACCCTGGTGGGGGAGGCCCGGACACTGCTGGGCGCCCCCGAAGGCATATGAGACAGGAGCAGAGGATGCCCAAGCAGACCCGCGCACAGCGCGAATGGCGCCCCGGACAGGTCAAGGCACCACGGTCGGTGAAGACGCTGTTCGCCTCCACCGTGCTGTGCCTGGAAGCGGTGCTGATGTTCTTCTTCAGCCTCATGGCCTGGGGACTGAACCAGAACGAGTCCTACGCCTGGTGGCTGTTCGGCGGCTCGATCGCCCTGGCGGTCGTTCTGGTCCTCACCTGCGCCATCCTGCAGCGCCCCGGCGGCTACGTCTTCGGCTGGATTCTGCAGTTCGTGATGCTCTTCGGCTTCATCGGCGTGGCCCTGGTGACCAGCGAAGGCCTGATCGTGCCGCTGGCCGCGATCCCCGGGGTGGCCTTCATGGCCTGCTGGTGGTACGCGCTGAACAAGGGCGAACAGCTCGACGACGAAAAGCTCGACCGATTCCGGGCCGAACAGGCCCTGGCAGAGAACCCGACAAGTGAGGAGCACAAGAATGACTGAACGTACCCTGATCCTGGTCAAGCCCGACGGTGTTGAACGAGGCCTGACCGGCGAGATCCTGCGCCGTGTTGAGGCCAAGGGCTACCGGATCACCGCGCTGCAGCAGATCAGCGCGAGCACCGAGCAGCTGGCGCAGCACTACGCAGAACACGAGGGCAAGCCGTTCTACCAGCCGCTGGTGGACTTCATGCTCTCCGGCCCGGTGGTCGCCGCCGTGGTCGAGGGTGAGCGCGTCATCGAAGGCTTCCGCTCCCTGGCCGGCACCACCGAGCCCACCACGGCAGCGCCGGGCACCATCCGTGGCGACCTCGGTCGGGACTGGGGCGAGAAGGTCCAGAAGAACCTGGTCCACGGCTCCGACTCGGTGGAGTCCGCCGAGCGTGAGATCGGCATCTGGTTCAGCTGAACCAGGACCGGCCCTCAGCACGGCTCAGAGCCTGAACACGACGAAGGCCCCGGGGAATCATCTCCCGGGGCCTTCGTCATGCAGGCTCAGCGAATACGGCTGCTGCCGGCCTTCTTCGGCCGGGAGCCGGAGGTGAAGTCGACCTTGATCGGGTCCAGCCGCAGCCGGGTGCGTTCGTAGACCACCTTGGCCGCGCGGGTGCGCCCGTTGGACTTGTGCGAGGTGTACTCCTCGTACTGCTCGCAGACCCACTGCGGGTCGCCGTCGGCGAGCATCTCGCCCTGTTCGATCCAGATCACCCGGGTGCACATCTGTTTGATGGTGCCCAGCGAGTGCGAGACCAGGAAGACGGCACCGGCATTGGCGCGCACCTCGTCGAGGCGCTCCTTGGTGCGGGCCCGGAACTGCGCGTCACCGGTGTTCAGCGCCTCATCGATCAACAGGATGTCCGGGTCCACGGAGGTCGCGATGGCGAACTGCAGACGCGAGGACATGCCCGAGGAATAGGTCTTCAGCGGCATCTCCAGGGCATCGCTGAGCCCTGAGATCTCGACGATCTGTTCGTATTTCGCCGCCGTCTGCTCGGGGGAGAGCCCCATGGCCAGGCAGCCGAGCCGGATGTTCTCCCGGCCGGAGATCTCTTTGACCAGGGCGGCGTTGACGCCGAGCATCACCGGCGTCGAGGTGGCGTAGACCTCGCCGCTGGTGGGGCGGACCTTGCCGGTGAGCAGCTTCATCAAGGTGGACTTGCCGGACCCGTTGGTGCCGATCACGCCGACGGATTCGCCGCGATTGACGATGAAGCTCAGGTTCGACAGGGCGTGGACCTCGGCCCAGCCGGCGCCGGTGATCCGCTTGAGGCCGCGAGAGATTCGCCCCCCGGAATCGTTGTTGCCCGTGGAGGAGCGCACCCGGTAGGTCATGGAGGCGTCGTCGACGACCATGCACACGTTCTCAGGATCCACGGTCTGGATCACCGGAGTCTGCTGGGTGAAGGGATGCTCATCCCAGGCCTCAGCCCGTCCGGCGGCGTCGTCGAGCTCGATGGCGAGGTCCTGGGCGATCAGATCAGCCTCAGAGTCAGTGTGCCGACGTGGGACATAGGGCGTTGAGGTGCTCATCGTTCTTTACCGTAGCTCTCTTCACCGTGCCAGAAGATCAGGAAGCCGATGAGCATGGAGCCCGCCGCCCAGGAGCCCAGGACGATCCAGCGGGCGGGGTCGGCGAAACCGTCGTAGAGCCACGCGTGCCGGAGGATGTCCAGGACGCAGAACAGCGGATTGAGGCCCATCACGGTGTCCAGCCAGTCCACTCCGAGGTCGGAGTAGCGATCTGCGGAGAAGAAGACCGCCGAGGTGTAGAACAGGATCCGGGTGCTGAAGCTGATCAGATGTTTCACGTCGTTGTGCGCGTTGACCGCGCGGGCCAGGGCCAGAGACCAGCCGAGCATCACCATCAGGGCCAAGGCGATGCAGGGGAAGAAGAGCAGCCAGTGCCAGGTCAGGGTGATCGGGATCGACTCCGCCCCGCCGAGCCGCATGTCGCCGATGCTCAGCACCAGCAGCGCCATCACGAAGAACATCGGAATGCTCGAGAAGAGCTCGCGGACCGTGGTGGAGATGACCAGGCAGGCTCGGGGGAAATTGAAGGCCTGGACGACCTTCTGGTTGCCCGCGATGGCGTTGGCACCGCCTGAGACGGCTGCCGTGAAGAAGCGGAAGGTGAACACGCCGATGATCAGGTAGCCGATGAAGTTGTCGATGCCGCGGCCGGTGTTCAACAGCAGGCCGAAGACGAAGAAATAAGCCGTTCCGAACAGGACCGGATTCAGGATCATCCAGATCCGGCCCAGCGAGTCGTAGCTGTTGGCGGAGGAGACGCGGGAGTGCGAGTCGTAATACAGGAAGTGGCGGAAGGACCAGATCTCCCGGATGTAGCGGAAGAGCCCGGGGCGGGCGCCGACCCGGATGAGGTTGCTGCCATCAAGTTGAGCGACCCTGCGAGCGTCGCCCGGCTCCGTGGGTCCACCGGCGCGCTCTAGAGCAGGTGCGGCCATGGTCGTTTCCTTCCTGATGCCTCGATCCGGCAGGGATGCCGTCTCGTTCTCGCTGTCATCTTGCCTCGTTCTGCGAAACGCGCGGACTCGAGGTGCAGGACCGGTTGAGCGCCTGCGAGTCTATCAGCGTCCCCACCCAACACCGGGTCAGCTGGCCGGGGCAGAGAAGAGCCCCGGGACGGACTCCCGGAGCTCACGCTCCAGATGCGGCACCATGGTCTCGACATATTCGTTGGTCAGGTGGTGGCTGTCTCGATAGACCAGGACATTGCCGATCACGGCCGAGCATTGACGGTCGGGGCAGAAGTGCTCGGTGAGATCCAGGCTGTAGGTGTTCTCTGGCAGGTCCAGATCTTCCAGCGGGTTGACCTCCGCGTACTTGCCGTAGTCCGGGGCGCAGTCCAGCTCGTCTCCGCCCTCGGCCAGGCAGTCGGGGACATTATGCTCCTGCCGAGGTGTTCCACGGAGCAGCAGCAGTTCCGACCCGGCGTCTGTGATCGCCTGCCACTGCTCTTCGGCGCCCTCATGGATGCTCTCAGTGCCAGTGTCCTGGGGGATTGTGGTGCCCGGAGTCACCACCAGGTCAGGCTGGTGTTCGGTGAGAACCTCGGGAAAGCCGGCGAGCCATTCGTCGCAGGTGTTGGGATCCTCGGTGTCGAGACCGCGGAACACGCATCCGCCCTTGGTGGCGACCAGCACCTCCCAGTCGTGCTTCTCGGCCAGGATGATCCACGCGTTGTGCCAGTGGCCCGCGTGGGAGCCGCCGGCGAGCATGATGGTCTTGGCGGGGTTCTCCGGCTGGGCGGGATCCTCGCAGACCAGCACCTCTCCGGATCCTGGCTGATCCCCGGTGGGCTGGTGGCAGTCGGTGCGCGCGTATTCGGGCACGCGCCGGGAGATGCCGCCGAGTTCCGGGTAGAACTCGACGTCGTGCGCGGCGTTCTCCGCCTGGATGATGTCCGCACCGGGATAGAGCTTGCGATCCACCCCCGCCATGGCGAGGCCGTCCTGCTGAGGGTCGGTGGTCACCTGGACGTAGGCAGTAGCTCCGAGGCCGCCGACCACAAGCGTGCTTGCGGCCAGGGCCAGGGTCATGGCTCTCCTCGGCCTTGCTGGGTTCTCGGCGCTGGAGCTGCGGGCCAGGGGCTGCTCGATGAAACGGTGGGTCGCCCAGCCCAGCAGCAGGGAGAGAGCGAGCACGATCACTGCGTCGGTGGGTCTGAGCCCGGAGTCGCCGCGGAACTCGAGGGTGAAGATGAGCAGCGGCCAGTGCCACAGGAAGAGCCCGTAGGCGATGTCACCGAGCCGGGTGAACGGCGTGGTGGACAGCAGCGCCGCGGCGCTGACCGGCCTGCGCTGCTCATCCGAGCCGGACGGAGCCGTCGAGACCAGGATCAGCGCCATGCCCATCAGGGGCCACAGCGCCCAGGGTCCGGGGAAGAGCGCCGCCCCGTCCAGGACGAAGCCACAGCTGATCACGAGTCCCAGGCCCAGCCAGCCCGCAGCGGTGCGCGCGGCGCGTGGAATCACGAGCCTGGCACCGAACAGGGCCAACAGCCCGCCGAAGCCCAGCTCCCAGATCCGCGTCTGGGTGAGCAGATACGCCTCTGCCTGATTCTGCTGCTGGACGAGAAGCGCGGCTGCGAAGGAGGCGATCATCAGCAGCATGATCAGCGTCGCCATAGTGGCGGTGAGGGAGAACCGGGACCGCCGGGCCCACCAGACGGCGAGCAGAGCCACCGCGGGCCAGATCAGATAGAACTGCCCCTGGACGGAGAGGGACCAGAAATGCTGAAAAGGGCTGGTCTCCGCGCCTGCCGCCTCGTCGGACAGCTGAGATCGGATCAGTTCAAAGTTCTCGAAGTAGAGCAGCGAGGCGCGCGCCTCGGTGACGAGCTGCGCGTGTCGGGTGAGCGGGAGCAGGATCAGGCCTGCAGTCGTGGTGACCGCGATGACCAGTGCCGCAGGCGCCAGGATCCGCTTCGCAAGGCGCACGAAGTAGCGCAGGAGGTCGATCTTCCCCGTCGAACCCGCCTCCCGCAGCAGCATGGCGGTGAACAGGAAGCCCGAGATGGCCAGGAAGATGTCGATGCCCCCGGAGACCCTGCCCGCACCGAAGAGGTGGAACAGCACGACGCCGGCGATGGCAAGTCCGCGCAGACCGTGCAGCTCGGGCCGGTGGCGACGCTCAGGGAGGGACCCGGTGCCGGACTCAAAGGGTCCGGTGGCGCGGGCATCTAGGGCGGGGACTGGTCGAGGCATTGAAACGAGGGTAACCGAGAGGTGCGCCGGATTCGTGGAAGCCCGCCCGAGATCAGAAGAGGTGGGGCATCTCTTGTCGGAGCTCAGCGTCGAGGATCGGCGCCAGGGATTCCACGTAGTGGTTGGAGAGATGGCTGTGATCGTAGTAGACGGCGATGTTCCCGATCACTGCGGGGCAGACCTCCGCCTCGCAGAGATGCTCGGTCAGGTCAACGGAGTAGATCCCCGCAGGCAGTTCGGGGTCGGCAAGCGGATTCTGCTGCTGGTAGCTGACCGGATCCATTCCGCAGCTCGTCCCGTCACCACCTTCGGCCAGACAATCAGCCACAGAATCTTCTCCGCGCGGGGTCCCGCGCATCAGCAGCAGGTCGGCTCCGCGGTCCATGATGGCCTGCCACTGGGCGGGCGCGCCATCAGGGATGTTCTCCTCCGAGTCATCATTGGGCACCCGGGTGCCGGCAGAGAACACCAGGTCCGGCCCTCGAGTCTCGATGAGGTCCAGCAGGCCCTGGTTCCATTCGTGGCACTCGCTCTCCTGCGGATCTGTGGGTTCGGCGAGCACGCAGCCGGACATGTCGGCGATCAGGAGCTCCCAGTTGTTCTCCGCCGCGATGATCCGCCAGGCATGGTGCCACTGTCCCGCATGAGAGCCACCGGTGATGAGGACGGTCAGCTCTGGATCGGTGGGCTGACCAGGGTCCTCGCAGATCAAGACCTCCCCGCCTGCTCCGTCGTTGTTCTCCCGACGGCAGTCCCACCCGTAGTAGTCCGGACGAGTCTGGCTCAAGGTCTGCGGATCCGGGACGAATTCCACGTCATCGGGAACGTCGATGCCACCCAGAGTGCTCAGCGCCCCCGGGTGGTCGTCCCGGTCGAGGTCGGCGAGCGAGGGAGACCCCGTGCTTTCCAAGTCGATCTGATGCAGCCCGTAGCTGGTGAGCGAGCCGCCTAGCAGAAGCGTCACGGCGGCAATGCGCAGCGGGTCCCGGGAGCCTGTCCTGGGGCGCGCGTTGATCGGCTTTTCCACCAAGGAATGTGTCGCGACCGCGAGCACCAGGGACGCGCCCAGGACGACTACGGCGCCGGATGCGTCCAGGACGCTCTCGTCGTTGAGCTGGAGGAAGAAGACCAGCAGCGGCCAGTGCCAGAGATAGAGCGCGTAGGCGTGGTCTCCGACCCAGGTGAAGGGCTGTCGGGACAGCACTCGGGTGGCGCTGTTGGCAGTATCGGCTGCGCCTCCACTCGGTCCTGCCGACGCCAGCACCAGGGCGAGTCCCAGGAGCGGCCACAGCGCCCAGGGGCCGGGGAACACCTCGGCACCGTTGAACACGAATCCGGTGGAGACAATCAGCGCCACCCCAGCCCAGCCCAGCGGTGCGCGCCACGGCTGCCGCACACTGAGCCGGGCGCCGCACAGCGCCAGCAACCCTCCGAAGCAGAGTTCCCACACCCTGGTGCGGGTCATCAGATATGCGGCGTCCTGATTGGCCTCCCCCATGTATACCGCGTAGCCGAAGGACGCGGCCATGATCACACCGACCAGGACGCCCATGACCAGGATCGGACCGCGGTGCAGGCGCCTGGCCAGGAGGACGGCGAGCAGCGCCACCGCGGGCCAGACCAGATAGAACTGGCCCTGCACCGACAGCGACCAGAAGTGCTGGAACGGACTGGAGTCGGGTCCCGCAGCGTCATACCCGAGCTGGGAGGTGGTGAGCTCTACATTCTCGAAGTACAGCAAGGACGCTCGAGCCTCGGCGAGGAGCTGTCCGTGGCGGGTCTCGGGCATCAGCCAGAGCCCGGCCAGCGTCGTTGCCGCGATGACCAGGGCGGCAGCAGGCAGCAGGCGTCGGGCCAACCGTGCGACGTATTGCCCGATCCGAATCGTGCCTCGGTTCTCGACTGCCTCCCTGAGGAGCATCGAAGTGAACAGAAACCCTGAGATTGCCAGGAAGATGTCGATGCCGCCGGAGATCCGGCCGGCGCCGAAGAGGTGGAACAGGACGACCCCGAGGATCGCCAGGCCGCGCAGTCCGTGCAGCTCTGGTCGGTAGCGCCGTTCCGGAGCGCTCCAGGGGGCGGGGGCAGGTGGGGAGTCTTCAGTCGAGCGGAGCAAGCCGGTCCCCATCACGCAGCGGAGTCCGCCAGCATCCGACTGATGACAGCGGGCGCTGGAGAGCGCCAGGTGCCGAACGTGGGGTATCGATGCAGAGACATGTCCGCACTGTCGGTGACATCGGTGACGACCGCCTCGGCGGTTTCGCTCAGGTCACTCACCCGAAGATCAACCCCTCCCGCAGGCAGTCCGGGAACCGCCCACAGGGCATCGACCGCCAGCCGACGCAGCGGGGCGCTGAGCATCGCCGTGACGTCGAGGGTGACGCCTCCCGCCTTGGGATTCGACGTCCCACTGATATCACGCACTTCCCCGACTGGAAGAGTCACCAGGGGATCGAGCCCCAGGTCAGCCAGCGCGTCGGCGCTGATGTCCGGTGGAGACTCGGCTAGAAAGGCGTTTCGACCGCGGGCCGCAACTGCATCTCGGGCGAGAGTCGCCACGGTTGAGCGTCCGTCGCCGACGATGAAGAGCGGAAGCCGTGCCAGTGCGCCGACCACCGCCTCACCGACGACATAGACCCGAAGATCGGCTCCCGGGACGAACTGCTCGACGAGGAGGTTCTTGGCGCGCCACAGTGGAGACTTCTCCTGCGGCTGGGCTGACTCCCAGGCATGCGCCAGTTCCTGGTGGCTCGAAACATCTGTGGAGATCCCGTCGCCGTGTCTGCCGGCTTGGGGTTTGACCGTGACGGAGCCACCGAGTCCGGCCATGTAGTCTCGGGCTCCCTGCAGGTCTCGCACACTGAACCCACGCCCGACCGGGGTGGGAACGCTCGCCGATTCAAGGCAGTCCTTGACCAGCGCGCGTGATCGCATGACCGTCTTCGCCAGATCGCTCGTCAGCGAGGTGGTGAGCTGGTGGAACCCGCCGATGACCCGGCCGTTCCGGGTGAACGTGCGGTAGCCTTTATGGACCTCAAGGATGCCAGCCTTGCCCTTCTTGGCCGCATCGAGCAAGAGGATGTTGTTGGACTTGAAGGTTGAGTACTCTTCCGGCGCGCTCCAGTCAATCGAGTCGAAGCGGGCGATGAGGCGGCGGCTGGGATCGCTCGGGTCGCGGAATCTCTCGGCTCGTCGTCGCCGCTCGGAGCGCCTAGCCTGATCCGCCGACGAGGTCGAGTCCGTTGCACTTGCCATCGCTATGAATCTCCTCGTCGGTCCAGATTGGTAGGGGTGCTGATCCAGTCTAGGCCGCGTCGGGACGGGGGAGTCTCCCTCTGCTTCGCCCGTCCTGCGGATAGGCTGTTTTCGTCGGTGTGGAGCGGGCACGTCCCCGCTGCACGCCACCAGCCGCAGAATTCGTCACACCTGGCGACACCAGCGAAAGAGGAATCCACGCTATGAAGCGAATCATGCCCATCTACGGGACACGTCCCGAGGCCATCAAGATGGCACCGATCGTCAAGGCGCTGCAGGCCAGCGAGCTCTTCGAGTGCGAGGTCACCGTGACCGGCCAGCACCGCGAGATGCTGGACCAGGTCAACGAGCTCTTCGGCATCGTGCCGGACCATGACCTGAACATCATCCAGCCCCGGCAGACGCTCAACGGGGTGCTGACCCGCACAGTCACCGGACTGGACGCGATCTTCGCGCGGAACAAGCCCGACGCCGTCGTCGTCCAGGGTGACACGACCACCACCACCGCCGGCGCGATGGCCGCGTTCTACTCCGGGATCCCGGTGATCCACGCCGAGGCCGGGCTGCGCTCGTTCAACCTCTACTCACCGTTCCCCGAAGAGGCGAACCGCAAGATGACCAGCCAGATCACCGCGCTGCACCTGGCTCCCACCGGGCAGTCCCGGGACAACCTGCTGCGCGAGGCGCTGCCGGCGCAGGACATAGTGGTCACCGGCAACACCGTGATCGACGCGCTGCTCGAGGTCGCGAGCAAGCATGTGCCGTTCGCCGATGCCCAGCTTGAAGACGCGGCGGCCTCCGGCCGGGACGTCCTGCTGGTCACCACCCACCGACGCGAGAACCAGGGCTCCGCCATGGAGGGCGTGGGCCGCGCGCTGGCCCGCCTGGCCAACCGGTACCCCGAGAAGCTGATCGTGCTTCCGGCGCACCGCAACCCGGTGGTCCGCGAAGCGATCCTTCCCGCCCTGGCTGGGCACGAGAACGTGATCGTCACCGAGCCGCTGCCCTACGGCGAGTTCACCCGGCTGATGAATCTCTCCACCGTGGTGCTCACCGACTCCGGCGGCGTGCAGGAGGAGGCCCCCTCCCTGGGCAAGCCGGTGCTGGTGATGCGGGACAACACCGAACGCCCCGAGGCCGTGGACGCCGGCACCGTCCGGCTCATCGGCACCGCCGAGGAACGAGTGGTCGAAGAGGTCGCCGCGCTCTTCGACGACCCGGACGCCTATTCCGCGATGGCCAATGCGGTGAACCCCTACGGCGACGGCCACGCCGCGCAGCGCACCGTGGCGGCGATCGCTGCGATGTTCGGGCTCGGGGAACGGATGGAAGACTTCCAGCCCAGCCCCGCCGAGTCCGGCGGAGTGTGAGTCCACCCCCGTGCACCTGAAGACCCTGACGGTCCGCGGATTCAAGTCCTTCGCCTCGGCCACGACCTTCGAGTTCGAACCCGGGGTCACCGCCGTGGTGGGTCCCAACGGGTCGGGCAAGTCCAACGTGGTCGACGCCCTGGCCTGGGTCATGGGCGAGCAGGGCGCGAAGTCACTGCGCGGCGGCACCATGGAGGACGTCATCTTCGCCGGCACCACCGAGCGCCAGCCGCTGGGCCGAGCCTCGGTGTCGCTGACCATCGACAACTCCGACGGTGCGCTGCCGATCGAATACTCCGAGGTCACGATCTCCCGGACGATGTTCCGCACCGGGGGCAGCGACTACACGATCAACGGTGCCAAGTGTCGGCTGCTCGACATCCAGGAGCTGCTCTCGGACTCCGGGCTGGGCCGGGAGATGCATGTGATCGTCGGTCAGGGGCAGCTGGATCAGATCCTCCAGGCCACCCCGGAGCAGCGGCGCGGCTTCGTCGAAGAGGCAGCCGGAGTTCTGAAGCACCGGCGCCGCCGGGAACGCAGCGTGCGCAAGCTCGAATCGATGCAGACCAACCTCTCCCGCCTCGAGGACCTGATCGGTGAGATCTCCCGGCAGCTCGCGCCGCTGGGCCGCCAGGCCCGAGTAGCCCGCCGCGCCCAGCGCATCCAGCATGATCTGCGCGATTCGCTCTCCCGGATCATCGCCGATGATCTGGTCCGCGCGGCCACCGCTCTGCACGAATCCAGCCAGGGCGAACAGCAGGACCGGGACGCCGCCGATCAGTTCCGAGCCTCGCTCGCGGCGCAGGACGCGGAGATCGCGCAGCTGGAGAAGCAGGCCGCAGATCAGCGCGCCCACGTCGAGAAGCTGCTGGCGGGACACCACCGGCTCGAGCGGGTCCAGGAGCGACTGCGCTCGGTGGCCTCCCTGGCTCAAGAACGAGCTCGCAGCCTTCGGGCCTCCGCCGTGGTGCAGCAGTCCGGCCGCGACCCGGAGGCGCTGCGCGCTCAGGCCCAGTCCGTGGCCGAGGCCGCCGCCGAGCTCGACGCCGAGGTCACCGCGGACCGGGAACGACTGGAACGCTGCTCGGCCGCGCGGGCGCAGGCCGAGGATGCCTGGAAGGTGGAGGAGACCCGGCTGACCGAGCAGCTGCGCGCCGTCGCAGACCGTCGCGCCGGGCTGGCCACGCTGCGCGGCCGGGTGGACACCGCCCAGGGCCGGATCGACGCGGCGCAGGCGCGTCGTCGCCGTGCGCAGGAGCAGGGCGACGACGCCCGGGCGGCCCAGGAGCGTGCCCGCGGCGAGTTCGCCGAGCTCGAGCAGCGCCTCGCCGGCGTCGAGACCGGCGAAGCTGATCTCGACGCGACTATGAGGCTGCGCATCAGCGACTTGAGACGCTGCGCACCGGCTACGACGAACAGCTCGCCGCGCAGCAGCGGCTGCGCACGCAGATCAATGAACACCGCGCCCGGCTCTCGGGGCTCTCCGCGGCCCGCACCCCTCGCGACGGCGCCGCGGCGCTGCTGCGAGACCGGGCCGAGGACATCGAGGCGCCGCTGGCGCACCGGCTGCGCATCACCCGTGGCTGGGAGACCGCGATCGCCGCCTGCCTGGGCAGTCTGGACGCGGCACTCATCGTGAAGGACGCCGAGACTGCCGCGGAGGCGCTGGGCTGGCTCGCCGCGGAGGACGCCGGCCGGGCACACCTGATCCACCCGGTGCTCACCGGGACCGATACCCGTTCCGAGCAGGTCTCCGCCGGGCTGCCAGACGCTGAGCTTCCCGCGCTTCCCGAGGGCGCGGCCTGGGCCCACCAGGTGGTCAGCGTCGCCGAGGACCAGCAGATCCCGGTGCACGCTGCCCTTGCCGGGGTCGTGCTCTGCGCCGACCAGCCGCAGGCCGCCGGGCTGCTCCAGCGGTCTGAGGTGCGCGCCGCGGTGACCAGTGAAGGGATCATCCTGCGCGCCGGTGAGCGGATCGGTGGCACGGTGCTGGAGAACTCCGATGTGGCGATCACCGCCGAGATCGCCGAGCTCACCGAGGCCGTGGAGCAGCGGGAGCTCGAGCTCGAGGCGCTCGCCGCCGCCTCCGCATCGGATGAATCGGAGGTCAATGCCGCGGAGCTGCGTGTGGAGGCGACCCTGCAGGCTCTGCACGCCAACGATGCCGAGCTGCATGCCATGACCGAACAGCTCGCGCGGCTCCACGCGGAGATGGCGCGCTCCGCCGAGCGGATCGAGACCTCTGACCAGGAGGCCCATGCAGCGCAGTCCTCGGCCGCCGAGGCGCAGCAGCAGTGCCAGGAGGCTCAGTCACGGCTGGAGGCCGCGCAGAGCGAAGACATCGAGGAGGAGCCCTCCAGCGCCGAGCGGGATCGTCTCTCGGCAGCCGCCGCGGCGCGGCGCCGTGAAGAGGTCGACGCCCGCCTGGAGCTGCGCGCCGCCGAGGAGCAGCATAAACAGATGCTTGAGCGGGCCGCCGCGCTGAGGCGCAGCGCCTCCGCTGAAGAGACCCGCAGGGAACAAGCCCAGAAGGTCGCGGAGGCTCGCAGCTCCCGCGCCCAGGCGGCAGAGACCATTCAGGGCGAGGCCGAAACCGCCTTCCAGGCACTGAACGAGGTCCTGCGCCGCTCGGAGACGACGCGCACCGTCGCCGAAACTGCCGGGGCGGCCACCCAGGAGCGCACCACCACGCTGCGCGCCGCACGCCGGAACGACGCCGCCGAGCTGGAGACGCTCACCGCAGCGCTGCACCGGGCCGAGCTGACCCGCACCGAGCTGCGCCTGAGCCTGGAGGCCGCGGAGGCCCGCGGACTCGAGGAGCTCAGTCTCACCGCGGAGTATCTCATCGAGCACTACGGGCCGGACCAGCTGGTGCCACACGCTGAGACGCCGGAGACCGACGAGCGCACCGGTGCGTCCCCGGAGCTCGAGCGCGGAGTGCCCTTCGATCGCTCGGAGCAGGAGAAGCGGCTCACCCGCGCGCGCCGTGATCTGAAGGCACTCGGCAAGGTCAACCCGCTGGCGCTGGAGGAACATTCTGCCCTCGAGGAGCGCCATACCTACCTGCAGGAGCAGCTGGCCGACCTCAAGAGGTCTCGGCAGGATCTGCTCGAGATCATCGCGGATGTCGATGCCACCGTGGAGAAGGTGTTCACCGAGGCCTGGCTCGACACCAAGGTGCAGTTCGAACGGGTCTTCGCCCGGCTCTTCCCCGGCGGCGAGGGCCGATTGGAGCTGACCAACCCCGAAGACATGCTCAACACCGGAATCGAGGTGCAGGCGAGGCCTCCCGGCAAACGGATCCGCCGGCTCTCGCTGCTCTCCGGGGGAGAACGCTCACTGACCGCCGTCGCGCTGCTGGTCGCGATCTTCAAGGCTCGGCCAAGCCCGTTCTATGTGATGGACGAGGTGGAGGCCGCGCTCGACGATACGAACCTTTCACGGCTGCTGGTGATCTTCGAGGAGCTCCGCGAGTCCTCCCAGCTGATCATCATCACCCACCAGAAGCGCACCATGGAGATCGCCGACGCGCTCTACGGGGTGTCGATGCGGCAGGACGGCTCTACCCGGGTGGTCTCGCAGCGCCTCGGCGCGGCGCAGGAGATCAGTGGCGCAGAGCTCACCACGCCGTGACTCTGCGGTAGGAGCCGGCGATGATCTCCTCGAGCACCGTGAGATCCACCTGATCCAAGCGTGGGATGTAGAGACATCCGACTCCGGTGCTGTGCGGACCGAGCCGGTCCAGCGCCTCGGCGTGCGCCTCGACCCCGTCGGGCAGATAGATCGTGGTGGCCTGCCGGCGGGCGGCGAAGCCCGCCGCCGGGGCGTCGCCCTCGCGGCCCGAGGCATAGCGGTAGTGGTAGGCCCCGAAGCCGATGATGCTGCCCCAGAGCTGCGGCTCCTCGGCCGTGACCCGCCGCATCAGCTCCACCATGGTCCGAGCGTCACGCTGCCGAACCTTCGGCGTGATCGCGCTCAAGAAGACGTCCAGGCTGCCGGCAGTGGGTTCCATCGAAACGCCTCTCGTGATGAAGTGCCCCTATCCTGCCATGAGATCGCGAAGCCGGGGGAGGGAATGGTCCCGGGGTTCGTTGCGTTGAGCAACCAGGATGACCGATGGCAGAACAAACAGGAGTGGCTCCATGACACGTGACACGAAGATCGGGATCCCTCCTGAGCTGAAGGTGATGATCGTCTCGGCCTTCGTGATCGCCATCGGGTTCGGCATCGTGGCCCCGATCCTGCCGCAGTACGCCTCAGACTTCGGTGTCTCGGCTATGGCGGTCTCCGCCGTGGTCTCGGCGTTCGGCCTCTTCCGGCTGCTCTTCGCCCCGGCATCGGGAAAGCTCACCCAGTGGCTGGGGGAGACCCCGGTCTACGTGATCGGGCTGCTGATCGTGGCGGT
Organism: Nesterenkonia sp. AN1; assembly: GCF_000582475.1. Lineage (NCBI taxonomy): Bacteria > Bacillati > Actinomycetota > Actinomycetes > Micrococcales > Micrococcaceae > Nesterenkonia > Nesterenkonia sp. AN1. The sequence goes on along the minus strand of NZ_JEMO01000019.1, from coordinate 86,392 downwards.
GTCCATGATCGCCACCGCCTACGCCCCCAGCTATGAGCTGCTGCTGCTCTTCCGGGCCCTCGGCGGCATCGGCTCGACCTTCTTCACCGTCTCGGCGATGACGTTCCTGGCCCGGAAATCGCCGCCAACGATCCGCGGCCGGGTCTCCGGCGCCTACGCCTCGGCGTTTCTGATCGGCAGCGTCGCCGGTCCGCTGGTGGGTTCGGGACTGTTGGTCTTCGGCCCTCGGGTGCCCTTCCTGGTCTACGGAGCGGCACTGGTGGTGGCGGCCGCGATCGTGTTCGTGATGCTTCGGCAGTCTCGCCTGGAGGACCGGGGACGCAAGGAAGAACGCGAGACCGCCACCCTGGCCGAGGCCTGGCAGCACCGCGGGTACCGCGCCGCGCTCACGGCCGGCTTCGCGAACGGATGGGCGACCTTCGGGCTGCGCAATTCCGTGGTGCCGCTCTTCGCGGCCACGGCCTTCGTCGGCTCCGGCTGGATGCTGGACTCCAGCCAGCTGGCCGGGGTCGCGCTGGCCACCTTCGCCGCAGGCAACGTGGCGGCGGTGCTGCTGTTCTCACGGCGGTCGGATCGGTTCGGACGACGACGCCCGATCATCCTCGGTCTCCTCGTCTCGGCGCTGGCCACAGGCCTGCTCGGTCTCGCGCCGAGCCCGCTGGTGCTGCTGCTGCTCAGCGTGATCGCCGGGGTGGGCACCGGCCTGATGAATCCCGCGCAGCAGGCGGCGATCGCGGACATCGTCGGTTCGGGACGCAACGGGGGATCGGTGGTCTCCACCTTCCAGATGACCCAGGACCTCGGGGCGATCATCGGGCCGCTGCTGGCAGGGTTCCTGGTGGATCAGCTCGCTACGCCTGGGCCTTCGGTGTGACCGGAGTGATTCTGATGTTCGGCGCTCTGGCCTGGACCCAGGCTCCGGACACCTTGGAGGCCGAAGCGGAGACCGCCGACACGGCGCGGCCCTGAGCCGCCGCCGCTGATCCCGCACAAAGAGCCTGGGTCCGGTCCACCGAGCGAGATGCTCGATGAACCGGACCCAGGCTCTTGATGCGTTGCGGGGACCTAGACGGGGGTCACTCGCGGGGTGCGCCGACGGTGGTCTTGTGCTCACCGTTGATGGTCTCGAAGATGTAGGCATCCTCGTCGTGCTCGGAGCGGTCGATGCCGAGGGTCTCGACGTCGGAGGTGACGCGGAAGCCGATGGTGGCGTGGATGGCGTAGGCGATGATCGCGGTCATCACCACGGTGAAGACCAGGGTCACCAGCACGGCCACGACCTGTGAGCCCATCAGGCCCAGACCGCCGCCGTAGAACAGACCGGCTCGTTCGCCGTCGATCAGTTCGGCGCGGCCCAGCAGGCCGATCGCGACGGTGCCCCAGAGGCCGGCGACGAAGTGCAGGCCGACCACGTCGAGCGTGTCATCGAAGCCGAGCTTGTACTTCAGGCCGACTGCCAGGTAGCAGACGAAGCCGGAGATGGCGCCGATGATGATGGCACCGACGGGGTCCACGTGTGCACAGGCCGGGGTGATGGCCACGAGTCCGGCCACGATGCCCGAGGCGGCGCCGAGGGCGGTCGGCTTCTCGCCGCGGATGCGCTGGGTGATGAGCCAGACGACCAGAGCCGACGCGGGGGCCAGCAGGGTGTTGACCCAGATGAGTCCAGCTTCGCCGGCTTCGGCAGCTGCGCCGCCGTTGAAGCCGAACCAGCCGAACCAGAGGAGTGAGGCGCCCAGCAGCACGAACGGGGTGTTGTGCGGGCGGTGTGAGGCGCGTTCGGTGAAGTTGCGACGCTTGCCCAGGATCAGTGCAAGAACCAGAGCAGCGAGACCGGCACACATGTGGACCACGAGGCCGCCGGCGTAGTCGACTGCCTCACCGACAGCGTCGCCCACGGCGCCGCCCTCAACGAGGAGTCCACCATCGCCCCAGACCATGAAGGCCAGCGGGCAGTAGACCAGGGTGACCCAGATGGGCACGAAGACCATCCAGGCGGAGAACTTGGCGCGGTCCGCGATCGCGCCGGAGATCAGTGCCGTGGTGATGATGGCGAAGGTGGCACCGAAGCCGATGCCGATCAGGTCCTCGGGTGCCTCGGCCAGGGTGTTGTAGAGGCCGAGATCGGTGCCGGGGTTGCCGAACAGGCCACCGACGGACTCGCCGCCTGCGATGGCGGAGCCCCAGAGGGCCCAGACCACGGCGACCAGCCCCATGGCCGCGAAGCTCATCATCATCATGTTGATGGCGGACTTGGCCTGAGACAGACCGCCGTAGAAGAAGGCCAGTCCGGGTGTCATGAGCAGCACGAGGCCGCTTGCCACAAGCACCCAGACGTCTAGTGATCCAAGTTCCATGTGTCCCTCCAGGAAACATCAATTCATCGGTGAACTTCACCGAGACGAGCTGATCTCCATGGTGACCGCCTCGTGTTTCACCGGGCGCGCCGTGATGTTTCAGGAAGGTTAAACCTTTCCCCGCGGTGCGGGGTCCGCCATGCACCGGGGCCCTTCGCCGCCTCGGGGCTCAGAACGGGGTGACGTAGGCACCCGAGATGCCGCCGTCGACCAGGAAGGTGGAGGCGGTCATGAAGGAGGAGTCGTCGCTGGCGAGGAAGGCCACCGCGGCGGCGAGCTCCTCGGGCTCCGCGAAGCGGCCCAGCGGCACGTGGACCAGGCGGCGGGCGGCCTTCTCCAGGTCCTTGGCGAAGAGCTCCTTCAACAGCGGCGTGTTCACCGGCCCCGGGCACAGCGCGTTGACCCGGATGCCCTGCCGGGCGAACTCCACGCCCAGCTCCCGGCTCATCGAGAGCACGCCCCCCTTGGAGGCGCTGTAGGAGATCTGGGAGGTCGCGGCGCCCATCACCGCCACGAAGGAGGCCGTGTTGATGATCGATCCCTTGCCCTGCTGCTGCATGTACGGGATGGCGTGCTTGCAGCAGAGGTAGACCGAGGTGAGGTTGACGTCCTGGACCCGGCGCCAGGCGTCGATATCGGTGTCCAGGATGGAGGCGTCATCGGGCGGGGCGATGCCGGCGTTGTTGAACGCGATGTCCACGCTGCCGTAGGCCTCCTGGGTCTGCGCGTACAGGTCCTTGACCTGCTCCGGGTCGGTGACGTCGACCTTGACGAAGAGCCCGCCCAGTTCGGCGGCGACCTGCTCGCCGGCGACCGCGTCGACGTCGGCGATGACCACCCGTGCTCCTTCGGCGGCCATCCGGCGGGCACTGGCGAGACCGATGCCGCTGGCGCCTCCGGTGATGACGGCGCTTCGGTCGACGAGACGGCGGGCGTTGATCTGCATGGGGCTCCTTGATCGATGGACAGGGGGGTGGGATGTTCTGTGCAGCCCTTCAGCTGCTGGAGATGAAGACGTTCTTGGTCTCGGTGAAGGCCTCGGCCGCGTCGGGGCCCAGCTCCCGGCCGAAGCCGGATTCCTTGAACCCGCCGAAGGGGGTCCAGTAGCGCACCGAGGCATGGGTGTTGACCGAGAGGTTTCCGGCCTCGACCCCGCGCGAGACACGCAGCGCGCGTCCCACGTCCCGGGTCCAGATAGAGCCCGAGAGGCCATAGTCGGTGTCATTGGCCAGGCGGATCGCCTCGGCCTCATCCTCGAAGGGGACCACGGCCAGGACCGGTCCGAAGATCTCTTCGTTGAACACCCGGGAGTCGGGGGACGGGGTGAGCACGGTCGGCGGGAACCAGAATCCGGGCCCGGTGGGTACGGACCCCTGGAAGGCGATCGAGGCGTCGTCCTCGAGGTAGGCGGCCACCGAGTCGCGATGGGCGGCGGAGACCAGGGGGCCCATATCGGTCTGCTCCTGCCGGGGATCCCCACAGCGGAAGCCGCGCACGGCAGGTTCCAGCAGCTCCAGGTACCGGTCCAGGACCTTGCGCTGCACCAGGACCCGGGACCGGGCGCAGCAGTCCTGTCCGGCGTTGTCGAAGGCGCCGCCCGGTGTGGCGGCGGCGGCCTGCTCCAGGTCGGCGTCGGCGAAGATGATGTTGGAGTTCTTCCCGCCCAGCTCCAGGGTGAGTCGCTTGACCTGGTCCGCGCAGCCGGCCATGATCCGCTTGCCCACAGCCGTGGAGCCGGTGAAGACCACCTTGCGCACCCCCGGGTGGGTCACGAAGCGCTCGCCGACCACCGAGCCCTTGCCGGGCAGCACGGTGAAGACCCCCTCGGGCAGCCCGGCCTGCAGCGCCAGCTCGCCCAGCCGGATGGCGGTCAGTGGGGTGATCTCCGCCGGCTTGAGCACCACGGTGTTTCCCGCCGCCAGGGCGGGCGCGAAGCCCCATCCGGCGATCGGCATCGGGAAGTTCCAGGGCACGATCACCCCGATCACGCCCAGCGGCTCATGGAACGTCAGGTTCACGCCTCCGGGCGCCGGGATCTGCCGACCGGAGAGTCGCTCCGGCGTGCCGGAGTAGTAGTCCAGCACGTCGCGGACGTTGCCGGCCTCCCAGCGGGCATTTCCGATGGTGTGCCCGGCGTTGCGCACCTCCAGGGCCGCGAGATGTTCCAGATCCGCGTCCACCGCCTGGGCGAAGCGACGCAGCAGACGCGCCCGGTCCGCCGGGTCCACCGCGCGCCAGGAGGTGAAGGCGCGCTGGGCGCCGGCGATGGCGGCGTCGGTCTCCTGCAGCGAGGTCAGCTCGATGGTCTCGATGACCTCTTCGGTGGTCGGGTCGATGATCTCGGTCGCGGTCATGGGTGCAGTGCGTCCTCTCGGTCGTGGTCAACCAGCGCCCCAGATCCTCGGGGCGGGCTCTGGTGACGGTCGGTCTCTGCTGCGGCGTCCCGCTGCTGGGCGAAGCGCCGGGCGACGTCGATGAAGCCCTCGAAGAGCCGGGCATCCTTGCGGTTCTCCTCGGGGTGGAACTGGACGCCCAGGGTCCAGGGCTCTGTGGTGGTCTCCACGGCCTCGATCGTGCCGTCAGCGGCGCGGGCGGTCACGACGAGCCCTTCAGCCACCGCGTCCAGCGCCTGGTGGTGGTAGCAGGGTGACTCCGCGCTCTCCCCGAGCAGCTGCGCGCATCGGCTGCCCGGTTCCGTGGTGAACCGGACCTTGCCGTAGCGCCCGGGTGCGGGCTGATACTGCGCGGCGTCGGGATTCACGTCGGGCAGATGCTGGATCAGGGTTCCGCCCAGCGCGACGTTGAGGATCTGGGCGCCGCGGCAGATCGCAAACAGCGGCAGACCCCGATCCAGGGCCGCCCGGGTCAGCGCGATGTCGTGCTCATCCCGGCTCGGCTGGGAGGAGGTGCGTTCGTGCCGGTCGGCGCCGTAGAACCGGGGATCCACGTCGACCCCGCCGATCACGATCAGCCCGTCCATCAGCTCCAGCACCGAGGGGTCGGAGCCCACCGGAGGCAGCAGCACCGGAGTTCCACCGGCGGCCGCAACACCTTCCACATAGGTCCCGGGCACGATCGCCGCGATCGACTTCCAGTCGCCCCAGGATCCCTCCTGGTAGTACGTGGTCAGCGCGATCCGGGGCGGACGTCCCGGCTCGGTCGAGGTGTCGTCAGAGCCTCTCGAAACCACGGTGCAGCTCCCAGTCGGTGACGGCGGCCTCGAAGGCCTCCAGCTCCACATCGGCGTAGTGGACGTAGTGCTCGATCACGTCCTCGCCGAAGACCTCGCGGGCCAGTGCTGAGCCCTCGAGGAGGTCGCGGGCCTCGCGCATCGCCGAGGGCACGACCTGAGCGTCGGACTCATACGCGTTGCCCTCCATCATGGGTTCCAGCTCCAGCTGATGCTCGATGCCGTAGAGACCTGAGGCCAGCATGGCGGAGAGCGCCAGGTAGGGATTGACGTCGCCGCCGGGAAGTCGGTTCTCCATCCGGGCGGAGCCGCCGTGACCGACCAGCCGCACCGCGCAGGACCGGTTGTCGATGCCCCAGGCCACCGAGGTGGGAGCGAAGCTTCCCTCGGCGAATCGCTTATAGGAGTTGATGTTCGGGGCGTAGAAGATGGAGAGTTCCCGCATCCCCTTGAGCACTCCAGCGATGAAGTGGTCGTAGGTGGCGCTGCGGGCGTTGGTCTCCTCGTCCCAGAAGCTCAGTTCGCCGTCGAGTCCGCGCAGGGACATGTGGATGTGGCAGGAGCTGCCCTCACGCTCGTTGGGCTTGGCCATGAAGGTGATGGACTTCCCCTGCTGCTGGGCGATCTGCTTCGAGGCGAGCTTGTAGACCACGTGGTTGTCGGCCGTGACCAGACCCTCATCGAAGCGGAAGGCGATCTCGTGCTGGCCGAAGTTGCATTCTCCCTTCGCGCTCTCCACGGTCATCCCAGCGGTATACATCGCATTGCGGATCTCGCGCAGCAGCGGCTCCACCCGTTGGGAGCCGAGGATGTTGTAGTCGACGTTGTAGCGGTTCGCCGGGACCAGGCTCTGATAGTTGGAGTCCCAGGCGTCCTCGTAGCTGGTGTTGTAGACGCAGAACTCGAGCTCCGTGCCGGTGAGCATCTGATAGCCCATCTCCCGAGCGCGATCGAGCTGACGGGTCAACATCGCCCGAGGCGACATCGGGATCAGCTGGCCGTCGTGAGCGGTGAGATCGCACTGGATCATCACCTGCCCCGGGTTGTGCGGCATCACCCGGATCGTGTCCAAGTCCATGGCGAAGCTCATATCCCCGTAGCCGGCCTCCCAGCTGCTGATCGCGTAGCCGCCCGGGGTGTTCATCTCGGTGTCCACGGCCAGCAGATAGTTGCAGCCCTCGGCGCCCTCCTCGAGCATCGAATCCAGGAAGAACTGCGCGTGGCACAGCTTGCCCTGCAGCCGACCCTGCATATCGGTGAACGCGAGGACCACGGTGTCGATGCGCCCCTCGGTGATCTCCTGGCGCAGCGCAGGGACGGTGAGCATTCGATCATTGCGGGGGTGCTTGGGCGATGTCGTCACGGGATCTGTTCCTTGGGGTGGAGGGGCAGGGACGGGGTCCAGGCTGGGGTGTTGATGCCCGGGCGGGTTCGGTTCGGGGTGGGCCTGGTTCAGGGTCGGCTCAGTTCAGGGTGGAGTCTGCGTCCTTGACCCGGGCGAACTCCTCCTCTGGTGCGTTGGCGACCACACGGTGGCGGCTGAAGAACCAGAAGTAGCCGAGGAAGGCCAGGAACACTGCGGCGGTGATCGAGGCGGCGAACACATCGACCAGGAAGGTCGCGATCACCGCCACCACCGCCAGGACGAGTGCGATGCCGGTGGTGACCACTCCGCCGGGTGTGCGGTAGGCGCGCGGGAGGTCGGGTTCGCGCAGTCGCAGCACGATGTGAGAGAGGTTGAGCAGCACATAGGACACGGTGGCGCCGAAGACCGCGATGTTGATCAGCAGGCCACCGTCCCGGGTCGCCGCCGCCAGCACGAAGCCGATGGTGCCGGGCACGATCAGGGCCACCCAGGGGGTCTGGCGGCTACCGGTCAACGAGAGCCAGCGCGGCAGGTAGCCGGCGCGGGAGAGCGCGAAGAGCTGCCGGGAGTAGGCGTAGATGATCGAGAAGAAGCTGGCGATCAGGCCCGCGAGCCCGGCGTAGTTGACGATGCTGGCCATCACGCTGTCGGGGCCGCCGACGGCGCGGATCGCCTCGGGCAGCGGGTTGTCGGAGGTGCTCATCGATTCCGCGCCCGCAGCGCCGGGGACCAGGACCAGCATCAGCGCCCCGGTGACCAGCAGGATGAGCATCGCCACGATGATCCCGCGCGGCATGTCGCGCTGGGGATCGGTGGTCTCCTCGGCGGCCAGCGGCACGCCCTCGATCGCCAGGAAGAACCAGATGCCGTAGACCAGCGCGGCCATCGCCCCGGCATAGCCCATCGGCAGGAAGGCGCTGGCGCCCACGGCGTCGTTCGGGACGATGTCGAAGAGGTTCGCGGCGTCGAAGTGCGGGACCAGCGCGATGACCGTGACGACCAGGGCGAGCACGGCGATCGCGGTGATGCCGAACATCAGCCGCAGCGCCTCACCCACGCCGTAGAGATGGATGCCCACGAAGATCACATAGGCCGCCAGGTAGACCGGCCAGGAATTGGTCATGCCGAACAGCCCCAGCGCCTCGATGTAGCCGCCGATGAACGTCGCGATCGCGGCCGGCGCGACCGCGTATTCGATGAGCACCGCGACGCCGGTCGCGTAGCCGCCCAGCGGTCCCAGTGCCCGGCGGGCGAAGCCGTAGCCGGCACCCGCGGTGGGCAGCGAGGAGGACATCTCTGCGAGGCCGAAGACCATGCAGGTGTACATCACACCCATGAGTACGAAGGCGATCAGCAGCCCGCCCCAGCCGCCCTCGGCCAGGCCGAGGTTCCACCCTGCGAAGTCCCCGGAGATGACGTAGGAGACCCCCAGTCCGGCGAGCAGGATCCATCCCGCGGCGCCGGTCTTGAGCCGACGGTGGGCCATATAGCTGGAATCAGCGACGAATGGGCCGGTCTTGTCATGCGGCATGGCTGTCCACCTCTTGTGGATTCGAACCGATCGGAACACCGTCAAAGGACTGATTTCAGTCCATGGTGTTGTGCGGAAGCCTGCCAGCTCTGATCTGAGGCGTCAATAGGCGGACGCCCGTTCCGTCCGCGCAGGGAACACGTAGGCTGTGGCCAGAGCCAGAGCGGAGGATCAGATGACTGCGGCAGACTTCGGGGACCCTTATTCGGTGCTGCGTCCGGTGCGTTCCGGCAACACCTTCGAGGAGACGATCGAGCATCTGCTGCAGGCGATCCGGGTCGGGCTCTTCCCACCGGGGCAGAAGCTGCCTCCGGAGCGGGACCTGGCGGAGCACCTGGGGGTCTCGCGTGCGACCCTGCGTGAGGCCCTGGCCGAGCTGCAGACGGCGGGGTTCCTCGAGATCCGCCGGGGACGCTACGGCGGGACCTACATCCTGGAAGCTCCCAACGCCGCCCCTCAGGGGGTGCAGCATATGGATCCGCTCCAGCGGCGCGACGTGCTGGCGTTCAGGGCGGTGCTTGAGCCCGCCGCCGCGGAGCTCGCCGCCCAGGCAGACCTCTCCGCCTCGGCCCGAGAGCACCTGCAGGGCTGCCTCTCAGATCTGGAGGGCGCGGATCGGGCCAGCTATCGTGCCCGGGATGCGCGGTTCCATATCGCGATCGCGGAGCTGAGCGGGTCGCCGTCGCTGATCACCGCGGTGACCGACACCCGGGCACGGGTCAGCGCGCTGCTGGATGAGATTCCGCTGCTGCCGGCGAACCTGGAGCATTCCAACGCCCAGCACCTGGCGATCACCACCGCGATCCTGCACGGGGATGGAGCGCGGGCGAAGTCGTTGATGATCGATCACCTGGAGGGCACTGCTTCGCTGCTGCGCGGCTTCCTCACCTAGGCCGCCGGGCTGCCTCCCCGGGGCGGAGCGAGGCTGTGGTCGTCCGGATGCGGCGGCCGCTCAGAGCTGTGGCGGCCCATAGTCAGTGGCCGTTCAGGCTCAGGGGCAGTTCAGACTCAGCGACCGTTCAGGCTCAGTGGTCCTCGAGCAGCGCGGCGACGAACTCGGCGGCGTCGAAGGGTGCGAGGTCATCGGGCCCCTCGCCGAGCCCGATGAGCTTGACCGGGACGCCCAGCTGGCGCTGGATCGCGACCACGATGCCTCCGCGAGCGGTGCCGTCGAGCTTGGTCAGCACGATGCCGGTGACATTGACGACCTCGGAGAAGACCTTGGCCTGGTTCAGGCCGTTCTGACCGGTGGTCGCGTCGAGGACCAGCAGGACCTCGTCGACGGCGGACTTCTTCTCCACCACGCGCTTGACCTTGCCGAGCTCGTCCATCAGGTTGGACTTGTTCTGCAGCCGGCCCGCGGTGTCGATCATGACGACGTCGGCTTCGAGCTCGATGCCCTTGTCCACGGCCTCGTAGGCCACAGAGGCCGGGTCAGCGCCTTCGACGTCGGACTTCACCGTGGGCACGCCCACGCGGTGACCCCAGGTGCTCAGCTGCTCCGCGGCGGCGGCACGGAAGGTGTCGGCCGCACCGAGGAGGACGTCCTTGTCCTCGGCGACCAGCATCCGGGCCAGCTTGCCCACCGTGGTGGTCTTGCCGACGCCGTTGACGCCGACGACCATGATGACTGCGGGGCGGCCCTCGGCCGTCACCGTGAGCCGGCGATCCAGGGTCGGGTCGACCAGATCGGTCAGCTCCTGGGTCAGCATCGACTTGACCGTCGCGGGATCCCGGGTGCCTTCGACCTTGACCCGCTCGCGGAGCCGGTCCACGAGCTCCATGGTGGGATCGGTGCCGAGGTCCGCCATGAGCAGGACCTCTTCGATCTCCTCCCAGACGTCCTCGTCGATCTCGTCTCGGGAGAGCAGGGCCAGCAGCGACTTGCCGAAGATGTTGTTGGACTTGACCAGCCGGGCGCGAAGCCGCGCCAGGCGCCCCGCCACCGGCTCCGGGGTCTCGACGGTCGGTTCAAGGACCGTCGGCTCCTCGAGAAGGTCGACGCCGTCCCCGAGGCTCGGCTCGGCGGTCTCCGGGCGGTCCTCGGTGGGAGCCGGGAGAGTGTCCACGCCGCCGGAGGGCAGATCGTCGGGGTCCCGCTGGGTCAGGTATTGCTCACGCTTGGCCTTGGGCAGCAACTTCCCGCCCTGCACCAGGAAGAATCCCAGGGTGCTGAGCAGGATCACAGCAAGAACGATGAACAGAATCAGTACGTCAAAATCCACCCGTTCAGTCTGTCACAGACCTGCGCGGTGGGCGGCCAGGGTAACGAGGATCGCGTCTTGACGCGAAGCTCCAGGGCGTTGGAGTATCGTGCAGTTTCGGAATCGTCGGCGTTTCATGAGTGGGCGACTGACATTGCATGAGCTTGAATAGACCGGCGCATCCGCGTGCAACGTAGGACAAGGTGAGAGATTCAGTGCCCGAATGACTTCGATACCCTCGACAACGGCCACCCCATCGGGGCGCCCGCTGCCCGCGCAGGTCAAGACCCCGGCGCACTTCCAGCCTGAGATCCAGGGGCTCCGAGCCTTGGCGGTTCTGGTCGTGCTGCTCTACCACTTCTGGCCCGACCGGCTCACCGGCGGCTACGTGGGCGTGGATGTGTTCTTCGTGATCTCCGGGTACCTGATCACCGCGCATCTGTTCAAGGAGGCGGTGAAGACCGGGGGAGTCCGGCTCGGTCAGTTCTGGGCGCGCAGGATCCGTCGGCTGCTGCCGCTGAGCCTGCTCGTGCTGCTGCTGACCGCAATCTCGGCCGTGCTGATCCTGCCCAGCACCGCCTGGCAGGCCACGCTGCGCCAGATCATCGCGTCCACGCTCTACGTGCAGAACTGGGTCCTCGCGGCAGACGCGGTGGAGTACTCGAAGGCCGACGAACGGGCGACCGCAGTCCAGCATTTCTGGACGCTGTCGGTGGAGGAGCAGTTCTACGTCCTGTGGCCCGTCCTGTTGGCGCTCACACTGATGTTCCTGGCATTCCGGCAACGACGGTCGGGGGCCCCGGCGTTGGGGCATGCTCAGATCCGGGTAGCGTTCCTCTGGGTGGTAGGACTGCTCGGCGCCTTCTCGCTGATCTTCTCCATCTACTACACCGCCGCCGCGCCTGCGCAGGCGTACTTCGTGACCCCCACTCGGATCTGGGAGTTCACCCTGGGAGCGATCGCGGCGCTCGTCCTCGGCTCTCGGCAGTTCACCGGCAAGTGGGGAAATGTGCTGGGCTGGGTCGGGTTCCTGATGATCTTGGGCTCGGCGATCATGTATACCGATGCCACCCCGTTCCCCGGCTGGACGGCACTGGTGCCGACCCTCGGCACGGTGCTGGTGCTGTCCTGCGGCGGACGCGAACCTGTGACCGGCATCCACTGGTGGCTCTCGCTGCGCCCCGCGACTGCCATCGGTGACTGGTCCTACGCCATCTACCTCTGGCACTGGCCAGTGGTGATCTTCTCTCCTTACATCAGCGAGGCCGCAAGGTTCTGGTATGTGAAGGTCCTGCTGATCCTGGGGATCATCGCGCTCTCTGCGCTCAGCACCCGCTTCTTCGAGACCCCGATCCGCCGGGCCAAGATCCTGCTGCCCACCTGGCGGACGATGGTCGCGGCCGGTGCTGGCATGGCGCTGGTCATCGTCTCCGGCATCGCGGCAGTCTCGACCATGCAGACCAGCTCCGAAGACTCCACCATCACGGCGGACCACCCCTGCTACGGCTACCGGGCGTTAGCCAACATCGGGGAATGCGGCGACGCCTTTGCAGGTGAGCTTGGTCTGTGGCCCTCGCCTGCGGTGGTGGCGGAGCAGTACCAGGAGGGGGCATTCCCGGGATGCCAGGCCGACAACGAAGACCCTGCTGTCCAGGAGTGCTGGCTCGGTGCCGAGGAGTCCGACGCCGACGGCACGATTGCGGTCTTCGGGGACTCCCACGCCACCATGTGGCTCCCGGCTCTCGATGAGATCGCCCAAGAGCAGGACAAGCAGCTCCTGGTGCTCACCAGATCTGCCTGCACGCCGCGTGGCGGCGAGGTCGGCGACGACTCCAGCGAGTGTCTGCAGGCCAATGCAGAGATCATGGAGCAGGTCTCCGAGGACGAGAGCGTCCACACGGTGGTGGTGGCCGCCAGCCAGATGCACGGCGAATTCGGCGGACCGAGCCGCGACCTTGGTCTGGACGAGAGTGACTACGATCTCGATGATTCCGCGCTGGCGATGTACGAGCCGATCGTGACCTGGCTCGAGGCCGAGAAGGAAGTGGTGGTCTTCGGCGAGTCCCCCCGCATGAGCAACGATGAGGACTCGGAAGAGACCCTGCCGGAATGTGTTGCCCTGAACGAGGATGATCCCTCCGCGTGCAATGAGACCCGAGAGGACACCCAGGTGGGGGATCGTTGGCTGACACGATCAGCCGAGGTCTTCGAGGATGCGGAGAACTACCACTTCGTGCCCACAGAGGACCTGGTCTGCCTGGAGGACACCTGCTACGCAACGATCGGCGGTGCCATCACGTACTCAGACAACAGCCACCTGGCAGAGGACTTCGTGCGGTCCATGATCCCTGAGATCAGCGACCGGATGGAACCGGCTCTCTCGGCGCAGGGCTGAGGGTCGCCCCACCTCCCCTCGCAGTACTGGGGTCAGTCCTGCTCGCCCTGCCGAGACGGGGGCGGAGTGAACCAGCGCCGGGCGTCGGCACGCCGGCGCGGCCACGCCGAGGGGTGCGACTCCAGGGGTGATTCTGGGTACCACCAGGTGTAGGGCTGCGCTCCGAAGATCGTGCCCGGAGGGCGTCCCCGCGCGATGTCGCGGTGTAGACGCACCTCCGCGTTGTTCCACGCGGCGCCGAGCTGGGCATCGTGGTCCAGGGAATATGTCTGCTTCCCCCCAGGAGCCGGAGTGAGTTCGCCCAGCACCGGACCCCGTGAGGTCGCATAGAGGTCGACCCTCACAAAGGGTATGCCTGCGGCGATGGACATCTTCTCTGCCGCTTCGAGCAGCCCGTTCCAGCCCACCGGCACAGGGATGTCTGGTCCGTAGTTTGCCCCGGGCAGAATGGGACCGAGATCACCACCGTCCGGGCCGAAGTACTTCCGCTTGAAGGTCTTTCGATTCATCACCTGCACGCCCTCGGTGCTCATCACGAGCACATGAAGCACCTGACCGTACGCGGTGTAGACCTTGATGTCTTCGGGGATCGTGGCATTGCTCGCGCTCTCGAGGAACTCTTCAGCGAAATAGGGTCCTCCTCCTTGCTCGAGGCGGGTCAGCATCCGTTCTGAGGGGCGGCTTTCGGTGAGCTGCTCCTTCCCGGTGAGTGTCTGCCAACCGGTCCCGGTGCGCGTCAGAGGAATGACTGCCATACCGCTGTGCCCCCGGTCAGCTTTGAGGACGAAGCGCTGAACGGTGAGGTCGCTGAAATCGATGTCTTCCAGGGAGTGCCACACCCGGTAGATCTCAGGTGTAGCTATGCCGAGGCTGTCTGCGAGGGCGTAGCTGCGCAGCTTGTAGCTCACCTGAGCAAGCGGACCGGATGCGTGCCACTTGTTGTCACTGGTGATGTCGGCGGCATCTCGGTAATTCACGAGCTTTGCCTTGAAGGACGGCAGGGTGAATCGCTGGTGCTCAGCGACTGCGGCCTCATACTTGGCCTGCAGAATCTCGATCTCCGATTTCAGGCCGTCGTTCTCCTCCGTGAGGGCGGCACGCTCTGCGTCGTGTGCCGCCTCGAGGGTGTCCCGTTCCGCCTTGTGCGCGGCATGGGCTGCGGCACGCTCGGAGGTGTAGGCGGCATCGGCTGCGGCACGCTCGGAGGTGTAGGCGGCATCGGCCGCCGCACGCTCCGATATGTGGGCCGCATCGGCTGCGGCGTGTGCAGCACGCTCCTGATCCAAGGCGGTCTTCAGCTTCCGAACCTTCATGGTCAGCGAGTGCTGGGCACGGTCGAGCTGATTCGTTCGCGTCTGAAGGAAGGCGATCTTCCGATCGCGCCACCCTATGCCAGGAATGCGGTCGTGCAGTGCCTTCGGGATCTGCGGCATGCGATTCCTTCCGTGCCAGCACCCAGGGAGCGCCACGGAGGTAGGCCTACGGTCTTGACCTCAAGGACATCCAAGCACTGGTGGACGGCCTATCGAGAGCATTCATCCGCAGGACTGCACACGTGGTGATCTGGCGGCGTTGAGATCTTTCCAGAATGAGATAGCTGTGGGTTGTGTCCATTCATACTCCCCATAGCAATCTAGCAGTTCGGCGAGATTCTCCGCCGCCTCTTGCCATTCTTCGGGCTTCACGCGCCTCAACTTTGGCAATAACCAGGAGACCAGGAACGGCTCAAGACGATCGGTTTTATAAGCGTCCAGAAGACCGACTTCATCCAGCCATTTCGCGCGCGCCCGGTCCAGCGGCAGGTACTTCCTGAAGTAGTGCGGATTCAAGGTGTTGACCGTCGAGTTGCTCACGGCCATGTAATACGTGTGCACGCCGACGTCGATCGCCCTGATCGATTTTGCGTAGTGCAGCATCTGTTGGAAGAAATACGAATCTTGGCCGACGGCCCCGACCGGCTGGGTGAGGTTCAGCGACTGCAACCATTCGGTGCGCGCCACCACCGTCTGGATGCCCATGGGCCGGAAGCGCAGAGCCTCGAGCGCCCGCGGAGGGACCGTGATGTTTCCTGCCCCGTCGATATCATCGGCGAACACGGTCTGAAGCACCTCGGCGTAGGGCTGCATGGACCTGCGCTTAGCCCACTGGGACATGTTGCCCAGCGCGAAGTCCACGTCTTGATGCTCCTGGATTGCTGCGTAGAGCTCTGCGTACCCGTCTTCTATGGCCTCGTTGTCAGGATCGAGATAGGTCACGAACTCCGTCTGGGCGAGATCGAGCCCCGTGTTGCGGGGACGCGATGCCGAACCAGAGCCGCCTCGAGCGTGATGGAAGGCAGAGACGTTGGGATGGTCCTCGGTGAGGTCCTGGATCGTGTCTAGCGTCAACGGGTCCGTGGAACCGTCGCTGACCAGCAGCACATGCATGTCAGAAAACGCGCTCGACCTCAGCAGCGAGGCGAAGGCCTTATGTCGCAGGTGGGGTCCATTGTTGTAGATCGGCACGACGACCGAGAGCCTGAGGTCGGCGTCGCGTGACGTCTGCGCCACCTGGCGAGAAACCTCATCGAAGTCATCTCCCTGGGCGAGCTCCATGGACGTGCGGCGCGGCGAGTCGGCTCGTCGAGGGCGATGGCTTGATTCCTCGGCGATGTAGACGCGAGCTTCGGCGAGGCTTCCAGCCAACTTCTCGGCACTCATCTCTTCGCCGAGGTCGGGACGCCACCAAGCCGTCAGAGCGAGATCGCCAAGGGACCCCTCGACGTGCCGGTGGCCCTGATCCTCGGCACCCGAGTCCAACTTGGCAACCACCTGAGCAGACTGGTAGGCCATCGCGGCGAGATGGTCAGCAACGTACGTCGATGCGTAGTGATGCGCAGAGGAGACCGGGAGCAGAACGTCGTAACCCGCAGAGCGCATGGAGGCTTCGCGCCAGGTGACGACGTCGACACCGCCCACAGTCTGGACCGAGAGCTCTGCTCTGAGCACGTCATCCTCGTCATCCGTGACGGCAAGAACCCGCGGCGCGGAAGCTGGATCAGACAGTCCCACGGAATGGAGGATCTGACGCAGAACATCTGTCGCGTGGTTCTCGCTGAAGACCTGCCGAACCCCGTCGTTCTGGGCTCGACGCAGGTCAGTCCGCTGCAACGCTTCCAGCATCGAGGCAACGTCGAGCGTGGAGTTCGCCACGTGCACCTGCGGATAGTAGGAGTTGACGCCCTGGTTATATGTTGAGAGCACGAAGGACCCGGAAGCCTGCAGCTCGATCACTCGAGGGGAGAACGCCGTCTGGGAGCCGCTGATCGTGTGTGCCACCACTCCGATGTCCGTGAGTCGGTCGAGCTCGGACCTGCGGTTCGACACCCAATCCTGGACGTGCGGCCAATACTGGGTGGTCAGCGCCGCCTCGACACGCGCTTCGGGGCTGATCAGCAGATCAGCGCCGGCCGCCAAGACTCCATCGAGGGTCCATTTTAGACTTTCGCCGACCTCGGTCGGAAGCTGGGTGCCGAGGTCACCCAGATAGGTGACCAGAGGAGGAATGACCTGGCGGGAGCCCAGTGGGGACCGATGGAGGGGGTTGACCGGGCATGCAACGACTTCTACCGGGATGAGCTGCGGCGAGGAGATCCGGGCATCGTCGTCTGCCGAGGTCGGGGGAGCAGATCGCGCGTTCTGGAAGACCCCCGCATTCTCCTCCGAGACGGCGAAGATTCGATCACAGCGGGCCGCGAGCCTCAGCTGCTCTGCAGTCGGTGCGGCGGTGCCGAGGTCTACGTAGATCAACGGCAGGGAGTGTTCGCGGGCATACTCTATGACCCTGCCGCGGCCCCGGCGTGACCGGGTGCTCTGGGGGCCGAGCAAGATGATCTGGGAATCCCGGACCCCTGCTTCCCAGTCGAGCGGGTCGATGGACCTCATGAGGGCGCTGTTCTCGAAGGCATGCAGCAGCGTGTCATCGCCGAATACGCCCACCGTCGCGGGAAGGGCCGGTTTGGCAATCCCGCTCTCCAGCGCCGGCAGGGCATCCATGGCTCCGGAGAGCGCAGGCTGGGTGTCGGGGTGCATCACTCCACCGCGGAACGGCGAAGAAGTCGCCACGCCCAGAGCCGCGAGCAGGCTGGGGTCTCGCAGCGCGCTCAGCGGATCACTCGTGCTGAGCAGACGCTCTACGCGGGCCCGGCCGACGGCGAGCTGTGAATGCCTGTCGAACGGCTGTCGGTGTCGGGGGCGGTTCACTTCGTGAGGCCCTCTTGTGCGGCAGGGGCCTCGTTCCTCCTCCGCAGACGGCGCTCTGCTGCTCGGACGGCCCGGCGCGGGTGCCGAAGCGTGAAATCCAGGCGCTTGCGGGTATCCGTCAGGAACGACGGTGGGGCGGGGCTGAGGTCCCGCTCGGGAGCGCTTCGTCCCTTCAGCTTCTTGGCCACCCGGTACTCCAGTGAGGAGACGCGGGACCTGAGGGCGGCGATCTCCGACTCCTGGGACCGTTCGAGCTGCTCGTACGCCCAGCTCAGCTCGGCGAGGAGGGTCTCCTGCTGACGCAACAAGGCGACCACGACGTCCTCGGGGGACAGCTGGTCTCCGCTGACAGCGCCCTCAGGCGCATCTTCGGTGACGCCAGAACGTCTTGTGGCTGAGTCGGTGGTCATCAGGCTCCTCGTTGGCTCAATAGAGTTCTGCTGCTTCGGGGTTAGCCCCAGGGATCATTGGGCACAGTGTAACTGCGGTCGGTTTGGGACCGCCCCTGTGGACGCCTCAGCGCCAGATGCCGCGAGTGTCGATGACCGCCGCGGAGCCCAGCCGGGACTTCGGCAAGGACTTGAACACGTCGTGGTCGACGAGCAGCACCAGCACATCTGCGCGCTCCAGGGCCTCGTCCAGTTCGGTCAGCGCGACGTTGCCAAACTGTTCCAAGGGAGTGGGCAGCTTCTGGATGTGCGGCTCCACCGCGAGTATCTTCGCATCGGGGGCCCGCTGCGCCAGCTTCTCCGCGATGTGCAGCGATGGCGATTCTCTCAGGTCATCGATATTCGCCTTGAACGCCAGGCCCAGCAGCGCCACAGTGGGCGCCTCACCGGAGGCTTCGAGCGCCTGTTCGATGCGGCCCAGGACCCACTCAGGTTTCGCGTCGTTGGTCTCGCGGGCGGTCCGGATCAGATTGGCCTGCTCCGGGGCGGCGTCGACGATGAACCACGGGTCCACCGCGATGCAGTGCCCGCCCACGCCGGGTCCTGGCTGAAGGATGTTGACCCGCGGGTGGTGGTTAGCGAGCTCGATGAGCTCCCACACGTCGATACCGAGTTTGTGGCTGATCACCGAGAGCTCATTGGCGAATGCGATGTTGACGTCACGGAAGCTGTTCTCCGTGAGCTTCGCCATCTCTGCGGTGCGCGCATCGGTGAGCAGGAACTCGCCTTTGCAGAAGGCTGAGTAGAGGTCCTTCGCCGCCTCCGCGGCGGCGGGTGTCAGACCACCGATGATCCGGTCATTGGAGATCATCTCCTCCATGATCTTGCCCGGCAGCACACGCTCGGGGCAGTGCGCGACCATGATGTCCGCCGGGCCCAGGTCGGGGCGTGCGGCAAGGATCCGTGCGGCCATGTGTTCGGTGGCCCCCGGAGGGGACGTCGATTCCAGGATGATCAGTTCGCCGCCGGAGAGCTTGGCGGCAATTCCATCCGCGGCAGCTTCGATGTAGCTCAGGTCAGCCGAGTGGGTATCGGTGAAGGGAGTGGGCACGGCGACGATGTAGGCGTCCGCCACGGGTGTCTGCGTGCTCGCGGTCAGTGCGCCGCTGCTGACTGCCCGTTCCAGGACTTCGCGCAGCCCTGGTTCCACGAACGGCACCTCGCAGTTGTTGACAGCGGTGACGTTGCGCTCGGAGACGTCCATCCCGATGGTGGTGACACCGTGATCGGCGAGGATGGCTGCGGTGGGTAGACCGATGTAGCCAAGTCCGATCACACCGACGGTGGAGGATTTGCTGATCAAGGCGATTCACTTTCTTCGGCGGTCCTAGGTGTCTAACAGCTGGCGAGTCTATCCCAGCAGCTAGATATGAGCGTGACCCGCATCCCGCGCGCCGCGAACGGTGAACGTGGATTTGATCAATCCGGAGTAGCGGCACCGAGCTCCCGCGGCCCAGAACCAGTTCACGCGAACTCGGTTTGAGGCCCGCCCCGCCCACCCGGGTTGGAGCGGGCGATGCCAGCCCGAGATCCCGGGCCTGCGCTCCCCCGGCTGCCTGTGTGGCGTCGCGCCTCCAGCTTGGGGAGAGCGCCTAGTACCTTCTGAAGAACGCTCGCGCCCTAGAGTCGTTCCAGTGGTAAGGGCCATAGGCGCGTGCGATCTCTCGGAGCACGCCTGCGGCCTCCTCGCGATCCTCAGGGCGGACCTTCGCGAACTTCGCGAGATACCAGGAGACGAAGAAGTTCTCGAAGCGTTGTTCCATGTAGTCCTCGAGGAGGCCCACCTCACGCAGCCATTGGGCCCGGTCGAGTTCCAGGATCAGGTACTTCCGGAAGTATTTCGGAGAGACCACGTTCACGATCGAGGTATCCACGGCGCCGTAGTAGGTGTAGACCGGTCGGTGCACCGGGACGTAGGCCCGGACGTGGTACATCAGCTGCTGGAAAAAGTACGAGTCCTGCCCGACCGCGCCCACCGGCTGGACGAGTCCCAACCCTTTGAGCCAATCCGTGCGAGCGACCAGGGCCTCGATGGAGGCTGGTCTGAAGTTCAGCGTGCGCAGGGTGTCGCGGTGAGGCCACACGAGCCCGTCTCGATGCTCGACCCCGTCGGCGAACCATGCGTGGTAGTCATGGACACTGTAGCGATGCGTCCAGACAGCCATCGTGCCCAGCGAGAAATCGGCCTCGGGCCTACTGCGGAGCTCGTCGAGGAGCACCAGGTAGCCGTCGTCGAGCTCTTCGTCGTCGGGGTCCAAATACGTCACGAACTCGGTGAAGCTGAGCGCCAGGCCGGTGTTGCGCGGTCTCGATGCTGAACCAGACCCGCCGGAAGCGTGATGGAATGCGGAGACGTTCGGATAAGAATGCGCCAGCTCCTCGATGGTGTCGAACGTGGACGCATCCGTGGAACCGTCGTTGATCAGCAGAACGTGCATCCGGTCGAACATCTCGGAGCGGCGCAGCGAGGCGAAGGCCTTGTGCCGCAGGTGGTCGCCGTTGTTATAGATCGGGACGACGACGGCGAGCTCAAGCCCTTCAGCCTCAGCCGTGGTCTTGAACTCCCGTGCCGTGCGCTCGAAGTCCGACCCCACAGCGGGGTCGACCACGCGCCGGGTGGCGGGGGAACGATGCCCGAAATGGTCGATGGCGTAGACCGGCAGGCCAGATCTGGACGCCTCCAGCTCCTGCGGTGAGCCCAGGGCGGCCGCAGACGGCCGCCACCAGGCGGTGAGCGAGAGCTTCCTGACCTCGGAGGTCCGCGAATGGGCGAGGTGATCCGTCTCTTCGGCAGTTCCCTGGAGCTTGGTGGTGATCGGTGCCGACTGATACCGGAACGCGGCCACATGATCGGCCGTGTAGATCGGGGAGTATCGACGCGAGGCGCTCACCGGCAGGAGTATGTCGAAGTCCCCGGCATCAGTGTCGCTGCCGACCTGCCATTCTCCGATCTCTGCCCAGGTGACCAGAGCGACGGCGGGGTGGGTCTGGCGTGCGATGTCTTCGCGAAGCTCATCCGTGACCTCCTCGGTGACGGCGAGGACCCGGTCGGTGGGAGCGGCCACGTGCAGACCGACCGTCCGTGCGATCGTGCCGAGCACATCCGTCCCGTGATGGGCCGTGAAGACCTGGCGGATGCCATCGCTCTGGACACGGCGAAGCTCCTCGAGGTCCATGTACTGGAGGGTCTTCGCCACGTCCTCCGCCGCATTGGCGACATACACGTTCGGATGATAGGAGTTGACGCCCTGGTTGTAGGTGGCGAGCACCATGGTCCCGCACGCCTGCAGCTGCAAGATCTGGCTGTCGAGCAACGTCTGCGAGTTGGCCACCGAGTTCACGGCGAGGCCGATGTCCATGCTGCGCTGCAGCATCGCGGTCTCGGTGAGGCCCTCCAGGGCCGGAACCTCGCGCCGGGACAGCGTCCAGGGAGCGTACTCCGCTGGCACAGCCCACTGAGAAGCTCGCAGTCCGTCCTCCTCGGCGGGCCGAAACAGCGCCACAGCGCGGCCGGACGCAAGGGCGCCGTCGAACAAGGGGGAGACCGACTGGGCGGCGTGGATCTTGGCCGGTGTCGACGATGGGTCCAACCCCATGAACGCGAGCAGATCCGTGCCCGCAGGTCGGGTCCCGAGGGGAGTGTGCAGCAGGGGGCTCACGGGGAGTTGAACCATGGTCACGCTCAGACCCGACCGGCCCAGTTCCTGGTATGTCTCCGCGACTTCGTGGTCCACCGCGAACACCGCGTCGCAGCTCTCTACGATGCCGGTGGCTTCCTCGGCCTCGTCCTTGCCGACGGCGGAGAAGAACGCAGTGGGCACGGAACGTTCCTTGTAGTGCGGAATGATCGAGTCGATGAGCAGTTCATGGGATACAGAGGTGTCCGAGCCGATGAGCAGCAGGTCGAGGTCTCCGTGAAGGTCCATCCAGTTCTCAGCGTCTATGTGGATGATCTGCGCCAGCCCAAACAGTCCTGCGCCCAGTCGCGGACCCGCGATCAGTCCTACACGCAAGGACAGCCGAGGACGAGACGCGCCGGGCTCCGGGACGGGGAGCGTCACCGCCGCCTCAAGCGCGTCCTCCACTGCGTGAACGGAGGATCGGAGGAACTCCTGTCCCAATTCAGCGGGCGCTGAGATCTCGGCGACGCTGCTGGCGGTCGGAACGGCACCGCCTCGCGGCGCTGCCGCGGCGCGGTGCTCCAAGATCTGGATCAACTCGTCGTAGGACCGGGTCCGCCGCATATGCGCGGCACTTGCCTGGTTGAGCAGCGTCAAGGCCGGCGACGACTCGGCAGCCGACGACGAGGCGGTCGTCATCCAGGCACGGGCGGCGGCCAGGTGCGCCCGTCCGGCGGCCCCCAGTGCAGAACGATGCATCGCGAGTGCGGCGTCCACCATCTCGGTGCCGACAGAGTCTGCAGTTGCGTCGGGTTCGCCGAGGTCGGACGGGTTGGCACTGGGGTGAAGGTCTATCCATCGCACATTGATACTCTAGAGCCTCGGTACATCCACTGCGCGGTGGACGCCCTCGGCGTCGCGCTGCGCAGCCCTCACCCACGACCCAAGGGACATCCCAGACGTGTTCAACTCCCTCTCCGATCGCCTGAGCGCCACCTTCAAGAACCTCCGCGGCAAGGGGAGGCTCTCCGAGGCTGACATCGACGGCACCGCTCGGGAGATCCGCCGGGCGCTGCTCGACGCCGACGTCGCGGTGCCGGTGGTCCGTGAGTTCATCGCCAAGGTCAAGGCGCGCGCCATGGGCTCCGAGGTCGCGCAGGCGTTGAACCCGGGTCAGCAGGTCGTGAAGATCGTCAACGAGGAGCTCGTCGGGATCCTCGGCGGGCAGACCCGCGAGCTCGCGTTCGCCAAGAACCCGCCGACGGTGATCATGCTCGCCGGCCTCCAGGGCGCGGGCAAGACCACGCTCGCCGGGAAGCTCGCGCACCACCTGAAGAATCAGGGCCACACCCCGATGCTGGTCGCCTGTGACCTGCAGCGGCCCAACGCGGTCACCCAGCTGCAGGTCGGCGGTCGGCGGGCCGGCGTGCCCGTCTACGCCCCGCACCCCGGGGTGTCCTCTGAGTTCGAGTCCGCCACCGGGGACCCGGTCAAGGTGGCCACCGACGGCCTGGCCGAGGCGCGCAACAAGCTTCACGACGTGATCATCATCGACACGGCCGGCCGCCTCGGCGTCGACGCGGAGCTGATGCGCCAGGCCGCCGACATCAAGGCCGCGGTGGGCGCGCACGAGACGCTCTTCGTGATCGACGCGATGATCGGACAGGACGCGGTCACCACCGCGCAGGCGTTCAACGAGGGCGTGAACTTCACCGGCGTGGTGCTCACCAAGCTCGACGGCGACGCCCGCGGCGGCGCCGCGCTCTCGGTCGCCTCGGTCACCGGCAAGCCGGTCATGTACGCCTCCACCGGTGAGGGGCTGAAGGACTTCGAGGTCTTCCACCCGGACCGGATGGCCCGCCGGATCTTGGACATGGGCGACATCCTCTCCCTGGTCGAGCAGGCCGAAGCCAACTGGGATCGTGGCGAGGCCGAGAAGATGGCGCAGAAGTTCGCCGACCAGGAGGACTTCACCCTGGAGGACTTCCTGGGTCAGATGCAGCAGCTCAAGAAGATGGGCTCGATGAAGAAGCTGCTGGGCATGATGCCCGGCGCGCAGGGGATGCGTCAGCAGCTGGAGCAGTTCGACGAGTCCTCCATCGGCCGGGTCGAGGCCATCATCTATTCCATGACCCCCTATGAGCGCAACGTCCCCAAGGTGATCAACGGCTCCCGCCGTGCACGCATCGCCAAGGGCTCCGGGGTGCACGTCTCCGAGGTCAACCAGCTCCTGGAACGCTTCACCCAGGCGCAGAAGATGATGAAGAAGATGGCCGGCGGCGGGGGAATGCCCTCGATGCCCGGTGGCGGCGGAGGGATGCCCGGTATGGGTGGCATGCCTGGAATGGGCGCCGGCGGCGGCGCCTCGAAGAAGCGCAAGCCCCAGCCGAAGCCGAAGAAGAAGTCCGGGAACCCGGCCAAGGCCGCCCAGGAGGCCCGAGAGGCCGAACTCAAGCGGACCCAGGGCGCGGCCAAGCGGATGGATGGCTCCAGCTTCGGGGCGGGTACCAAGGACCTCAAGCCCGAGGACCTGAACCTGCCCAAGGGGTTCGAGAAGTACCTGCGCTGAGCAGGACCGACGCGGTCTCAGATCGCGTGTTCGGCCGATCTCTGGCACAATAGGCAGGTACTTTGTTCGACGGGGGGCACCCTCTAAACCCGCCGTAGGGACAATGTTCTGAAGTGGTCGCATCGATTGTGCAGCACGTCCCCACGCAATCCGGTGCCTGACCGCGCCCCTGAAACAAGAAACGGGAGTGGACCACTCAAGTGGCAGTTAAAATTCGTCTGAAGCGCATGGGCAAGATCCGTGCACCGTTCTACCGCGTTGTCGTCGCCGACTCCCGCACCAAGCGGGATGGCGCCGCCATCGAGCAGATCGGCAAGTATGACCCGACGCAGGAGCCCTCGCTGATCGAGATCGATTCCGAGCGCGCTCAGTACTGGCTCTCCGTGGGCGCTCAGCCCACCGAGCAGGTCAATGCACTGCTGAAGGTCACCGGTGACTGGCAGAAGTTCAAGGGCCTCGAAGGCTCCGAGGGCACTCTGCGGACCAAGGCCCCGAAGGAAGCGTTCGTCGCTCCCAACAAGGGTTCAGTCATTCAGGAGCAGAAGTCCAAGGCTCCGGCTCCTGCCGAGGATGCAGCTGAGTCTGCCTCGCAGGAGAATGCATAGTAATCATGGGAGCTGATGCAGTGCTGAGTGACGCGCTCGAACACCTGGTCCGCGGAATCGTGGATGCACCTGATGACGTCGATGTCCGCCGTAAGGGCGGGCGTCGCTACGACGTGCTTCAGGTGCGAGTTCATCCGGATGACCTCGGTCGAGTGATCGGCCGGGCCGGGCGCACCGCCAAGGCACTGCGCACCGTGGTCTCAGCCCTCCCCGGTGGGGGCGATGTCCGCGTGGACGTGGTCGACACCGACCGCAGCCGCTGACGGACCGAGGGACTGCACCATGACTGCTGGCATCAATGGCCAGGAAGCACATGAGACCGACCCGCAGGCACTGCCGGAAACGGCAGAGCGCCTGCGGGTCGCTCGCATCGGCAAACCCCACGGCATCCGTGGCGAGGTCACTGCCCAACTCTTCACCGATGAGCCGGAGCAGCGGCTCGCCCCCGGTTCGGTGGTCATCCGCATCGCCGGGGAGAACACCGCCGACCGGATCACCACGCTGCTCACCGTGACCCGACAGCGCTGGAACAAGAGCATCGCTCTGCTGAGCTTCCGAGAGGTCACCGACCGCGACGGCGCCGAGGCCCTGCGTGGGTCGACGCTCTACGTCGAGGTGGCGACGGAGCAGGAGTCCGACTCCGACGGCTGGTACAGCCACGAACTCGCCGGATTCGCCTGCGTGGACGCCGCGGGCGAGCCCCTGGGCACGCTCAAGGAGCTGCTCACCGGAACGGCGCAGGACCTGCTCGTGGTCACCGCGGTCAACGGCGAGGACGTGATGGTCCCCTTCGTCGAAGAGCTCGTGCCCGAGGTGGACGTGGAGAATCAGCGCATCGTGCTGACCCCGCCGCCCGGCCTCTTCTGAGCAAGCGCCCCGCCATGCGGATCGACCTCATCTCCATCTTCCCCGAGTTCTTCGACGTCCTGGACCTCTCCCTGATCGGGAAGGCCCAGCGCGAGGGACTGCTCAGCCTGCACCGGCACCAGCTGCGCGACTTCAGCTTCGACAAGCACCGCAGCGTGGATGACACCCCCACCGGTGGAGGCGCCGGGATGGTGATGAAGCCCGAGCCCTGGGCGTTGGCGCTGGAACACGTGCTGACCCAGCCTGAGGCTGCCGCGGCAGAGCAGCCGCCGATCCTGATCATCCCCACCCCGGCCGGCGAGGTGCTCACCCAGCGCGCCGCCCAGGAGCTCGCCCAGGCAGAGCACCTGGTCTTCGCGCCCGGCCGGTTCGAGGGCATCGACCAGCGGCTGCTGGACTGGGCGCCGGAGCACTTCCAGGTGCGCCCCATGTCCATCGGGGACTACGTGCTCAACGGCGGGGAGTCCGCCGTCGTCGTGATGGTCGAGGCGATCACCCGGCTGATCCCTGGGGTGCTGGGCAACCCGGAATCGCTCGCCGAGGAGTCTCACGCCGACGGGCTCCTGGAATACCCGGTCTACACCAAGCCTGCGCGCTGGCGCGGCCTCGAGGTGCCCGAGATCCTGCTCTCCGGGGACCACGCGAAGATCGGCGCGTGGCGGGCACAGCAGCAGGAGATCCGGACTCGAAAGCTGCGCTCCGATCTGTGGGCCAAACACGTGGTCGCACGGGAGCAGAATCTGACATAGAATTGACCACCGTGCCTGCTGGGCGGCCCATCTGCCATAGGGGATGGCCGTCAACAGCCAGGCCGCCGGTGCGGGAACTCATCCCGATCCGGTTGCTCACGCTTTGACCTGCGCCGTGATTCGGCGTGGTCGGCGCCTTGTGCGCCGGCACGGAGAGGTCGCAACCCGGGCGAGTGACCTGTGGCAGTCGTCCAAGGAGAAGCATATGCATAAGCTTGATTTCGTTGATTCCGCCAGCCTGCGCACCGACATCCCGGAGTTCGGCCCCGGCGACACGGTCAACGTGCACGTCAACATCATCGAGGGCAAGAACACCCGTGTTCAGGTCTTCAAGGGCTACGTCCTGGGCCGCCAGGGCCACGGCATCGGCGAGACCTTCACGGTCCGCAAGGTGTCCTTCGGCGTCGGCGTGGAGCGCACCTTCCCGGTGCACTCCCCAGTGACCGAGAAGATCGAGGTCCTCGCCCGCGGTGACGTCCGCCGCGCGAAGCTCTACTACATGCGCGATCGCCACGGCAAGGCTGCACGCATCAAAGAGAAGCGTGAGTCCACCATTGCTCGCCAGCAGGGCGAGAAGGTCGAAGAGGTCACCGAGGCCTGATCCGCGGATCGGCTTCGGCCCAGCGCTGAGAGCCTGTACGTCTTATGAAGAATCCCGAGAACCCTGAGCCCTCCGAGTCTGACTCGGAGACTCAGGGTTCTCGGCGTCTGAAGCGCCCTCACCGCGTTCGGCTCTGGGCCGCGGTGCTCGTCACCGCGGTCCTCGCCGTGCTGGTCGCCACCGGTCTGCGCCTGTTCGTGGTCGACGTCTACACCGTCTCCCAGGTCTCCATGGCACCGACCCTGGCCGATTCCGAGCGGATCCTGGTCGAGAAGAGCTACCCCGAGGACCAGGGGGTGCAGCGTGGGGATGTGATCGTCTTCGACGGGGAGGGCTCCTTCACTCCATACGAGGGCAGAGGCTCCACCCTGGAGCAGCTCGGCGCCCGGGTGGGCCACTGGTTCGGGCTCGCCACTCCTCCCGCGACCTACGTCAAGCGGGTCCTCGGCACCGGGGGCGACACCGTGACCTGCTGCGAGGACACCGGAGAGCTCAGCGTCAACGGTGAACCCCTCGCGGAGCCCTACCTGGGCCGTCCCATCACCTCCGAGAACCCCGCCTCAGCGCTGGGCTTCGAGGCGGAGGTGCCTCCCGGCCGGCTCTGGGTCATGGGGGACAACCGGGAACAGTCCCTGGATTCGCGGGCACTGCTGGGCGCCCCCGGCGGGGGTATGATCAGCCAGGACCGCATCCTGGGCCGCGTCACTGGCGTCTTCTGGCCCTGGGATGAACGACGAGAGCTCCCGGAGGCCGATCATCAGCAGCAGTGACGGGCCTTCGACACCACCGTCCGAGAGCCGACGCGAACGCCGCCGTCAGGCCCGGCACCCGGCGGTGAGTTTCCTGATCGAGATCGCGACGATTCTGGTCTTCGCGCTCGTGATCTCCTTCGTGGTCAAGACCTTCTTCTTCCGGGCCTTCTACATCCCTTCGGAGTCCATGGAGCCGACCCTGGAGGTCGATGACCGGATCATCGTGAACCTGCTCGCCCCGGAGGTCATGGAGGTCCAGCGCGGCGACGTCGTCGTGTTCGAGGACACCCGAGCGTGGTGGGGCGCCGGAAGCGGAGTGCCCACCAACGCCTTCCAAGACGCGATGATCTTCGTCGGTCTGATGCCCGACACCTCGTCCCACTTCGTGGTCAAACGCGTGGTGGGCCTGGGCGGTGACGAGGTGGAGTGCTGTGACGATTCCGGACGGATCCTGGTCAACGGCGAACCCATCGACGAGCCCTATATCTTCCCCGGAAACGTCCCCAGCGAGGGTGAGTTCTCCGTGACCGTCCCCGAGGACAGCGTCTGGCTGCTCGGAGATCACCGCGGCAACTCCGCCGACTCGCGCTCCCATGTGGACGAACCCGATATGGGTGCGGTGCCCCTGGAAGACGTCATCGGACGCTCCTCGGCGGTGATCTGGCCGTTCGAGAACTTCGGCGGCGGCGGCACCGAGCGGGATCCCTTCGAGGCGGTCCCGGCGCCGTGAGCACCCGATCCACTGGCGCCGGATCCGCGGGCGCCAGCGCAGGATTTGCGGACGGCGCGCGCTGATGCCCGAGAACGCCACGCTGCTGCCTGAGCTGGCCATCGCCGCGCAGCGCAATGTCCGTTTCATCGCGGGGATCGACGAGGTCGGCCGGGGCGCCCTGGCTGGACCGGTCAGCATCGGGGTGGTCGTGTTCGACCTCAACGCCCCGGTCTTCGCCGAGACGCCGACGGCGAGCGGGATCTGCTCCCAGCTCGACGGCGTGCGCGACTCCAAGCTGCTCAGCGCCAAAGCCCGGCAGCGCTGGCACCCGCACATCTGCGAACACGCCGCCGCCTACAGCGTCCAACACCGCGCGCCTCGAGAGATCGACGCGCTGGGCATCAACGGGGCGCTGCGCGCCGCCGGTCTCGCCGGGCTCAACGCGGTAGAGGTCCAGCTCGGGAGGCCGCTGGATGCCGTGATCCTGGACGGCTCCTACGACTGGCTCACCCACGGCGCCTCACCGCGGGTGCAGACCATGGTCAAGGCCGATATCAGGGCGCTTTCGGTGGCCTGCGCCTCGGTGCTGGCGAAGCTGGAACGGGACCGGCTGATGGAGGAGCTCGCGGCAGCCCACCCCGGCTATGGCTGGGATTCCAACCGCGGGTACGGCTCCCAGGGACACCGGAGCGCACTGCTGGAGCTCGGCGTCACCGCGCAGCATCGGCTCAGCTGGAACCTCGGGGTCTGAGCTCACGGCCTGACCTGCGACTGGATCCTCTCTGAGGTCTCCGGCGTCCCGCATCTTCCCCAGGCCCGTTCAGCCTGTGCGCTCGGCTCGGTCCCTCCACAGCGCCCCGATCTTGCGGCCGGGGTCTCGGGAGGTGCCGGATGCTGGTGCCTGCGAGGAAGGAGCGCAGATGCGAGCCAAGGACGTCACCGGCATCATCGGAGAAGAGATCGCGGCCGACTATCTGAGTCGGCAGGGTCACCAGATCTTGGAGCGCCGCTGGCGCGGGGTGCGTGGAGAGCTGGACCTGATCACCAGGGATGGGGCACAACTGGTGGCGGTGGAGGTCAAGACCCGGCGGGGTGAGGGATACGGCCATCCCTTCGAGGCGATCGGCACAGCCAAGCTGGCCCGGCTGCACCGGCTGCTGCTGGACTACTGTGTCGCCCGGCATTGGCTCCATATGCAGCGCCGGGTGGACGTCATCGCGGTGCTCCTGAGCGGAGCCGCCGAGGCGCATGCCGAGGAGCACCTGGTGCAGCGGCTGGAACATCTCAGGGACGTGAGCTGATGAGCATGGGTCGGGCCCGTGGCGTGGTCCTCTTCGGCATGGACGGACACCTGATCGAGGTCGAGGCCGATATCGGCCGGGCTCTTCCGGCGTTCATCCTGCTGGGCCTGCCCGATGCCTCGCTGCGGGAGAGCCAGGACCGGATCCGATCCGCGGCGAAGAACACCGGTTGCGATCTTCCGGCCCGGCGGCTCACCGTGAACCTGCTCCCGGCCTCGCTGCCGAAATCGGGTTCCGTCCTGGACCTCGCCATTCTGATGAGCGCCTGGGCGGCCGACGGCAGGGTCCAGGGCACGGCAGAGATCGTCTTCCTGGCGGAGCTGGGTCTGGACGGGAGGCTGCGCCCGGTCCGCGGTGTGCTTCCCGCAGTGGCGGCCGCGCAGGCCGCCGGGGCCCAGACGGTGGTCGTGGCGATGGAGAACGCCCAGGAAGCGGCCCTGGTGCCCGGGATGGAGGTCCTCGCGGCCGCCCATGTGTCACAGGTGGCGGCCTCCTTCGCCACCGCCGAGCTCGAACCGCTGGTGCGTGAGGCGTCCGGGGTCCATCGGTGGTCGGCTGGCCACGGTGTCGCAGCCTCGATGGTGGGCGAAGATGCCGCCGGCTCCGAGAACTCCGGCGCTCCCGCGGTCGATCTCGCGGAGGTGCGGGGCCAGCAGGAAGCGAGGTTCGCGCTGGAGCTGGCGGCCGCCGGTGGCCACCACCTGCTGCTCATCGGTGCCCCGGGTGCCGGCAAGACGATGCTGGCTGAACGAATGTCGGGGATCCTCCCGCCGCTGGATGATCAGGCGGCGATGGAGGCCACGGCGATCGAATCCCTCTCGGCGGACCCACGGACCGTGATTCGGCTGCGCCGCACCCCGCCGTTCCAGGCCCCGCACCACAGCGCTTCGATGGCGGCCATCGTGGGCGGCGGCGCGCGGATCGCGCGGCCCGGCGCCGTGACCCGGGCACACCAGGGAGTGCTCTTCCTCGATGAGGCCCCGGAGTTTCCACGCCCCGCGTTGGACGCACTGCGTCAACCCATGGAGACCGGCAGGATCTCGCTGCACCGCTCGGCCGGGAGCGTGACGTACCCGGCGCGCTTCCAACTGGTGCTCGCCGCGAATCCCTGTCCCTGCGGACTCAACGTGGGCACCGGCGCAGGCTGCAGATGCTCGGTGGCCCAGCGGCGGCACTACATGTCACGCCTCTCCGGTCCACTGCTGGATCGCATCGACCTGCAGATCCAGGTCGAGCGTCCTCGATCGGCGGCCGCCGCCCTGGGACCGCCGGGGGAGAGCTCCGCGGCCGTCCGGTCCAGGGTGCTTGACGCGCGCACGGTGCAGAGCGAACGTCTTCACCGGTGGGGCCTGCGCACCAACGCTCAGGCTCCGATGCAGCTCTTGACCGGAGAGCTGCGCCTGCCCGCCGGCTCCACCCGTCACATCGACGCCGCACTGGATCGAGCCGCGATCTCGCTGCGCGGTTATCTGCGGGTTCTGCGCCTGGCCTGGACCATCGCGGATCTGGCGCAGCGGGACCAGCCAGGGGCCGACGAGGTCGATGCTGCCTTGCAGCTGCGGCAGCGGGCCCAGACGAACTGAATCGAGGAGCAGCTATGAGACATGACCCCGGTCCCGCCGCCCCTGGGGTGGACCTCGAGCAGGAAAGGGTCCTTCGTGCCGAGCTGTCCCGGCTGATCGAACCTGGAGACCTGCTCGCCGGACTCGCTCTGGAGACCTTCGGAGCTCAGAGCCTCCACGCACTGATCACCTCGGCGCGGGCACCCTCCGCCGCAGAGCGTGACCGAATGGCGCAGGTCGCTGACTCGGCGGGGCTCGGAGCCCGGCAGCAGGACCTGCGCACCGGGCTTGCCCGTTGGCGCACCCGGTGCGGGCAGCTGCATGGCGCCTCGGACCTCGCCACGATCCGCCGGCTCGGCGGGGGTCTGTTGATCCCGCAGGACCCCGGCTGGCCCGCACAGCTGGGAGATCTCGGTCCGCTGGCCCCGGTGGCGATCTGGTTCCGTGGCAGCCGGGAGGAGTCCGCCTCCCAGGCACTGGGCCGACTTCCCGGCCCGGCCCGGACGGTGGCGATCGTCGGGTCCCGGGAGGTGACGGACTATGGCATCCGGATCACCGCCCAGCTCACCGAGGATCTGGTCCATGCCGGTCTCTGTGTGGTCTCCGGCGGCGCCTACGGGGTCGATGCCGCCGCCCATCGGGCCGCGCTGCGCGCGTGCTCGGATCAGGACTCAGGTTCGCGCCGCGCGGAGGACTCCGGGGACAGAGACGCCTCCAGGTTCAGCGATGCAGACCGCTCCGCGCCGACGCTGGCAGTCTTGGCCGGCGGACTGGATCGGTTCTACCCGGCTGGGAACGAACGTCTGCTCCGCGAAGTTGCAGAACAGGGTCTGCTGCTCAGCGAGATGGCCCCCGGTTCGGCGCCGACCAGGCACCGGTTCCTGCAGCGGAACCGCCTGATCGCGGCACTGGGTATGGTCACCGTGATCACCGAGGCGCGCTGGCGCAGCGGAGCCCAGTCCACCGCCCACCATGCGCTGAACCTCGGCCGGGAGGTGGGGGTGATCCCCGGAAGCGTCTTCTCCGCCGCCTCGGCAGGATGTCACCGTCTGTTGCGCGAGACACCCGCGCAGCTGGTCCGGGACGCGACCGACATCCTGAACCTTGTCGCTGAAGGCGCAGGCCCAGAAACCGCGCATCCGCCGGGCCCCAGCCAGGAGTCGCTGGCCATCGGCTCCTGGGCCGGGCGCAGGGAATCAGCCTCCCGACCGGCTGTCCAACCCGAGCTTCCCCTGGGCCGGGAGCACCCGCAGGATGGACTCGATGAGGCCCAGCGGCTGCTCTTCGACGCGCTGCCCAGACGTGGTCTGAGCGCGCCGGGCAAGCTCTCCCAAGTCGCGGGGCTCCCGCTGCCCACTGTGCTCGCCGAGCTGACCCGGCTTCAGCGTTCGGGCCGCGCCCGCATGGTCAACGGTCATTGGGGTCGGGCATGATCGGCGCGGAGCACCTAAGCCCGATGTGCGCGGTCGTAGACTTCCCTCATGGCCTCCGCGCAGGATCGATCCACAGACCCGGCTGCACCTCCGGGCCCCGACGCTGCGGTCGAACCCGAGCTGGTCACAGCGTTCATCGACCATCTCAGGCACGAACGGGGGCTCTCGGTGCAGACGCTCCGCGCCTATCGCGGCGATCTGCGCCAGCTCGCTCTGCAGCGTGGTCCGCTGGAGGAGCTCGGCCTCGCGGAGATTCGCAGCTGGCTGGGCGAGCTGCACGAAGCGGGACTCTCGCGGAACACCCTGAACCGCAAGACCGCCTCGGTGCGGGCCTTCACCGCCTGGGCGCACCGCCGGGGGCACCTGCCCGAGGATCCTTCCGTGCGGCTGCGCACCGCCCGAAAGAGCAGCCACCTGCCCGATGTGCTGCAGCACCAGCACGTCGAACAGCTCACCTCCCAGCTGGCAGGTGCGGCCCAGCAGGCCGGACAGGCGGATGAGGCAGATCCGATCGCGCATGCGCTGAGCCTGCGTGACGCAGCGATGGTGGAGCTGCTCTACGCCACCGGTATGCGCGTCTCCGAGCTCAGCGGTCTGAACCTGGCCTCCTTCGAGACCGGTCGGCGGATGGTCCGGCTGCTCGGCAAGGGCAACAAGGAACGGATCGTCCCCTACGGGGTGCCGGCAGAGACCGCTCTGCGCAGCTGGTTGTACCACGGCCGATCCCGACTCGTCACGAGCACCTCGGCCGAGGCGTGTTTCCTGGGTCGTCGAGGAGGCCGCATCGATGTGCGCACGGTGCGCCGCGTCGTCGACGATTCCCTCGCCCGGCTTGGGACCACGGCAGCCCGAGGCCCGCACGCGCTGCGTCACACCGCCGCCACGCACCTGTTGGAAGGAGGTGCTGATCTGCGGACCGTCCAGGAGCTGCTCGGGCACGCCTCGCTGAGCACCACGCAGCTCTACACCCACGTCACCATCGACAGGCTGCGCGACGCCTACGGACAGGCTCATCCCCGCGCCTGAGAGACCGATCTGATCTGGATCTGTTAACATCAGTAGTAGTGCTCGCCGCGCAAGGTGTTAACCTTTGGTGGAGCATCAAAACCATCAGCCACCTGGCTGCTGTCTGGTCGTAGGGGAAGACGTACCAACAGCACAGTGGAGGATGGATATGTCCCAAAATACGGCCCGAGGTGTGCTTCACATCCATTCGGCGCCCGCCGCGCTCTGCCCACACGTTGAATGGGCGGTGTCCTCGGCGGTTGACGCGCGCGTGGACTTCACATGGCACCCTCAGCCTGCCGCGCCCGGCGACTTCCGTGCAGAGCTCTCCTGGGAGGGCTCAGCCGGTCTGGGCGCCACCCTGGCCTCAGCGCTGCGCGCGGTGAGCCATCTCCGGTTCGAGGTGACCGAGGACCCCTCTCCCGGCTGCGACGGCGGCCGCTGGTCCCACACGCCTGAACTGGGCATCTTCCATGCCACCACCGATGTGCACGGCAACATCGTGGTCTCCGAGGACCGGATCCGTTACGCCTACGAGATGGGCGCCGGTGACCCCTCCGTGGTCTATCAGGAGCTCTCACTGGCGCTGGGCGAGGCCTGGGACGAGGAGCTGGAGTCCTTCCGCCATGCCGCAGAGGGCGCCCCTGTGCACTGGCTGCACCAGGTGGTCAGCTGAGCCCAGGCGGACCGCGCGGCGTCCTCCACCGCCGCCCATCCGCTCAGCCGGTGCTGACCACCAGCAGCCGTGATCGACCGGCACCACCACAGTCCTGCCGCACAGAGCCCGCTGAAGCGGGCCGTCGCTTCCCAGCGCGGCAGCTTCTACATGAAGCAGCAAAGACCCCCGGCGGGGATCCCTGAGGATCCCGACCGGGGGTCTTCTTCTGCGCGGATGCCGCCGGATGAGCCCCGGCGGAGTTGCTCAGTAGGTGCGGAACGCCGCCACGGCGTTGTGCCCGCCGAAGCCGAAGGAGTTGCACAGCGCCACCTGCTGCTGGTCCCCGAGCTCGCGAGGCGAGCCGGTGACCACGTCGAGCGGCATCTCCGGGTCCTGATGATCGAGGTTGATCGTGACCGGCGCGCGACGCTCATGCAGGGCCTTCACGGTCAGCACCGACTCCACGGCACCGGCGGCGCCGAGCAGATGACCGGTCTGGGACTTCGTGGCGGAGATGCAGACGTTCTCGAGGTGATCTCCGAACACCGACTTCAGCGCCGCATACTCAGGCTTGTCGCCCACCGGGGTGGAGGTGGCGTGGGCGTTGATGTGGGTGACCTCGCTCAGCTGCGCGCCGGCGGACTCCAGCGCCCGGCGCAGCGCGCGGGAAGCACCCAGCGCCTTGGGGTCCGGGGCGGTGATGTGGTGCGCGTCCGAGGTGATCGCGGAACCCGCGAGCTCGGCATAGATGGTGGCGCCGCGGGCCTTGGCGTGCTCTTCGGTCTCGACGACCAGAGCGCCGGCGCCCTCACCCATGACGAATCCATCGCGGTCTCGGTCATAGGGCCGCGAGGCGGCAGCGGGGTCGTCGTTGCGCTTGGAGAGCGCCTGCAGCGAGCTGAACGCGGCCATGGGCAGCGGATGGATCGCAGCCTCGGTGCCGCCGGCCAGGACGACGTCGGCGTCGCCCTTGCGCAGCATCTCCAGCGCGACGTCCAGCGCCTCGACACCGGAGGCGCAGGCGGAGACCGCCGTGCGGGCCCCGCCCTGAGCGCCGAGGTCCAGGCTGATCGCTCCGGCCGCGCCGTTGGGCATCAGCATCGGCACGGTCATCGGCATCACCCGGCGCGGGCCACGCTCGCGCAGGGTGTCCCAGCTGTCGATCAGCGTCCAGACCCCGCCGATGCCGGTGGCGAAGGACACCGCGACCCGCTCGGGATCCAGGTCGTAGCCCTCATCGCCGGGGCGGCTGAGACCGGCGTCGTCCCAGGCCTGCCGGGCGGCGACCATGCCTAGCTGGGTGGAGCGATCCATCCGGCGGAGCTCCGGACGGGCCAGCACCTCGGAGGGCTCGATGGAGACCTCGGCGGCGAAGGTGACCGGCAGCTGGTACTTCTCGACCCAGTCGTGCTCGAGGGTCTTGGCACCGGGAGTGCCGGCCAGGGCGTTGGTCCAGAGCGTCTTCACGTCGCCGCCGATGGGAGTGGTGGCGCCGAGACCGGTGATGACAAGACGACGGGTCATGGATCTACCTCAATGAAAGTGGGACAGCGGGTGGGGGGAGAGGAGGGGAGGGCTCGGCGGTGCGCCGGAGCCCTCCCGTCCGATGCGGGGCTGGATCAGCCCTGTGCGTTGGCGATGAAGTCCACGGCGTCGCCGACGGTGGCCAGGTTCTTGACCTCTTCATCGGGGATCTTCACGTCGAACTTCTCTTCGGCGTTGACCACGATGGTCATCATCGAGATCGAGTCGATGTCGAGGTCCTCGGTGAAGGACTTCTCCGACTGGACCTCTTCGACCTCCAGGCCGGTCTCCTCGTTCACAATCTCGGCCAGGCCTGCGAGGATCTCGTTCTTGTCAGCCATATCGGCGACTCCTTTTCTTTGGGTGGTTCCAGTTCGTTGGGTGGTTCCAGGGATACGTGGTGAATCTGTCCCGCGGCCGCGTGGCGGCCCCGGTCCCGGGGCTACGGCAGCCGGATGACCTGCGCGCCGTAGACCAGTCCGGCTCCGAAACCGATCTGCAGAGCAAGACCGCCGGAGAGTTCTGGGTTCTCCTTGAGCAGGCGGTGCATGGCCAGCGGGATCGAGGCTGCGGAGGTGTTGCCCGCGTCCACGATGTCGCGTCCCACCATCACGTGCTCAGGAAGCTTCAATTGTTTGACCATCTCGTCGATGATCCGCATGTTCGCCTGATGTGGGACGAACGCCACGAGGTCCTCGGCGGTGATCCCAGCGGCATCGAGTGCCTGCTGGGCGACCTTGGCCATCTCCCAGACGGCCCAGCGGAACACCGTGGGACCGTCCTGGCGCAGCGTGGGCCAGTAGCGGTTCTCGGCGTCGAGCAGCTCGGTGGCGTCCTGGGTCTCGCGGGCTCGGGCGAGCGCGTCGCGGAAGTTCAGCAGCGTGCTGTCCATCGCCACGGCCTCCCACTTCTCGCCGTTGGAGCCCAGGATCGAGGGCGAGATCCCGGGAGCTTCGGCGGGACCGATGATCGCGGCCCCGGCGCCGTCGCCGAGCAGGAAGGAGATGGTGCGCTCGTGGTTGTCGATGAAGTCCGAGAGCTTCTCCACCCCGACGACCAGCACATAGGAGGACAGCCCGGAGCGCACCATGGCGTCGGCCTGGCCGATTCCGTAGCAGTAGCCGGCGCAGGCGGCGGAGATGTCGAAGGCCGCCGCTGGGGTGGCGCCCAGCCGGTGAGCCAGGTCCGCCGCGGCCGAGGGGGTCGCGTAGGGGTGGGTCACGGTCGCGAGGATGACTCCGCCGAGCTGATCTCCAGAGATCCCGGCGTGCTCCAGCGCCTCGCGGGCGGCGCCTTCGGCCATGTCCACCACGGAGACGTCTCTGGGCGCACGGCGCCGGGTCTTGATACCGGTGCGCTTCTGGATCCACTCGTCTGAGGAGTCGATCCACTGGCAGATCTGCTCGTTGTCAATCACGAGCTCGGGTCGGTAGGCACCCAGGCCCATGACACGGGTGCCCGCCACGGCGGTGGGCTGGTTCAATGCGACAGTCACGTCAGGAACGTCCTTCGTGGATCATTGGGGGGAGCTGCGCGGCGGTGCCGCCTGCGCAGAGTTTGTCGACGGCCATGGACCTAGGCCCGCTCAGCTCAACCCGCATGCTCGGCGATGAATTCCTGGGCGAGGGGGATGTCGGCGGGAGTCTTGATGGCCAGCGACTTCACGCCCTTGAGTCCGCGCTTGGCCAGGCCGGTCAGCGTGCCACCGGGCAGCAGCTCGAGCACGCCGGTGACCTCGGCCTGCGCCATGGTCTCCATGCAGAGATCCCAGCGGACCGGACGGGTCACCTGATCCACGAGGCGCTCCAGCACCTCGGCACCGGTGGAGACGTAGCCGCCGTCCCGGTTGGAGATCAGCTTCTGGCGGGGGTCGTTCACCGTGAGGCCGGCAGCCGCGGCCGCCAGGGTCTGCCGGGCCGAGTCCATGAAGTCCGTGTGGAAGGCACCCGCCACGGTCAGCGGTATCACTCGGGCCCGAGCCGGAGGACTGGCCTCCAGCGCCGCAAGCTTCTCCAGCTCCCCGGCGGCCACGATCTGGCCGGGCCCGTTGGCGTTGGCCGGAGTCAGCCCGGCGTCAGCGATCGCCTGCCGGACCTCCGCCTCCACACCTCCGACGACGGCGGCCATGGAGGTGGGCGTCGCGGCGGCGGCTGCGGCCATGGAGGTGGCGCGGACCTTGATGAACTCCAAGGCCTGCTCGGGCGTGAGCACCCCGGCGAGCACGGCGGCAGGGATCTCGCCCACCGAGTGGCCGGCGTAGAGCACCCGGTCAGGATCCAGCGCTGCGAGATCCAGGGTGGACGCGCTGAGCAGGGAGGCGGCCACGATCAGCGGCTGTGCGACCGCGGTGTCCCGGATCGTCTCGGCATCGGAGACCGTCCCGTGGGCGCGCAGATCGGTGCCGGAATGCTCGGAATAGGCCTCGAGCGCCGCGCGGGTGGCCTCGTCGCTGATCCATTCCGAGAGGAATCCTGGGGTCTGGGAGCCCTGTCCGGGGCAAACTATGGCAAGCACAAGACCAACCTCCCATAGTGCGGCTGGTTTTCGCGGGTCATGGGCTCACCAAGCTCCACCGTGGCCTTTGTAGGTACCCTACAACGGCTGGTCAGAGACGCCCCACGGCCAGCGCGGTCTGCAGCACATAGGCGTCGCGCGGGGTCACGGGGTCCCATCCGGTGACGTCGGTGACCCGGCGCAGGCGGTAGCGCACGGTATTGGTATGGACGAAGAGTTCACGTGCGGTCGCCTCCAGCGAGTGACCGGCCTCCAGATAAGCGGTGACCGTTTCGAGCAGCCCGTTGCCGGCGGCGCTGAGCACCTCGAAGATGCGCTCGCGCAGCACGGTCTTCGCGGTCTCGTCTCCACAGAGCGCGCGTTCCGGAAGCAGGTCCTCGGCGGCCACCGGACGGGGTGCCGAGGTCCAGGCCCCGACAGCGGTGAACCCGGTGAAGGCCGACTGTGCACTGCCGTGCGCCTGGCTGATCGAACCCTCGAAGCTGGAGAAGACCACCTGTCCGGGGCCGAAGCGGGGCAGGATCCGCTCCAGTCCCTCGGCGAGGTCGGTGACCCGGCCCAGGAGCAGGATCAGCCGGTCACCATGAACCCCCACCACCGCATCGGCGGAGAAGCGGATGCATTGGCGTCTCAGCTGCGACATGAACACCGCGTCGGCCTGGTCCGGGGCGTCGCCGACGACGACGACCACTCCTTCGTGGCTGCGCCACCCGACGGCCGCGGCGCGGGAGGCGATCTGCTCGGCGGGCTCGCCGCGCAGCACCGCGTCCACCAGCAGCGCCTCCAGGCGAGAATCCCACGCGCCGCGGGACTCCGCGGCCCGGGCATAGACGTCGGCGATCGCGAAGGCCACCTCCCGGGAGTAACGCAGCACGGCTTCGAGCATCAGCTGCTGGTCCTGCGGAGCCACCAGACCGGGCAGTCGCTGCTCCACCGCTTCGACGATGCTGCGGATGAGCTGCAGCGCGCGCTGCAGGGAGATGGTGCGCATCAGATCGGTGGGGGCGTTGCCCAACAGCTCGTTGACCAGCGGCAGGGACCTCGAGGACGGGTTCTCCAGCCAGCTGATCAGACCGCCGATGCCACGCTGCGCGATCAGGCGCAGCGAAGCCCGCTCATCGGTGCTCAGGTGGCGGTACCAGGTGAGGGTCTCCTCCAGGTAGCAGTTGACCTCGTGGGTGAGGTTTCCGGCGTCGGAGCGGAGCACCTCGAGGGCCTCCCAGGAGACCGGGACGGGCCCTGGCGTCGTCGGAGCAGATGCAGTCATGTTCAGGAGCCTAGAGCCTGCGGAGTTCGCCCGCCAGTTGTGTGATCCCTACAAACCGCATCGAATGGCCATTGCCTCCGCCTGGACTGCCGCCCAAGCTGCCTGACCAGCGGGGAACCAGCGGGGCACCGGCGGCCGGACCAGCGGTGAGTCGCACTGCGATCTCCACGTCCGGTCCCGGTGGAGGGGCATACATGCCGCCGATACACGCAGCGGGGGCCCGGAGCTGATGCTCCGGGCCCCCGCTGGGTGCTCATCGTGCTGGCCCCTCAGGAGGGGGCAGAATCAGGCGTCGCCGCCCGCCTCGCCCGAGGTGCCGGCACGGACGTTGCTGAGATCGTACTTCTTGAACGCATCGACCGGAGCCGAGGCGTCCACCGCGCCGTCGTCGGCGAGCATCTGCAGGGCGCGCACCACCATCGAGTGGGCGTCGATCCTGAAGTGCCGCCGTGCCGCGGCTCGCGTGTCGGAGAAGCCGAAGTCGTCGGCTCCCAGGGTCGCGAAGCGGTTCGGCAGGAACTGGCGGATCTGATCCGGGACCTGGGTGGCGAAGTCGGTGGTCGCGATGATCGGCCCCTCGGCGCCTTCCATCTGCTGGGTCACGAAGGGAACCTCGGGCTCGCGCTCCGGGTCCAGCAGGGCCGACTGCTCCACGTGCAGCGCCTGACGGCGCAGCTCGTTCCAGGAGGTCACCGACCAGACGTCGGCCGAGACGCCCCAGTCCTCGGCGAGGATCTCTGCGGCCTCCTTGGCCCAGGGCACCCCGACGCCGGAGGCCAGCAGCTGCACCTTGGGGCCGTCCTGCTCGGAGCTGGAGAGCTTGTAGATGCCGCGCTTGACGCCTTCGACGTCGAGGCCCTCGGGCTCTGGAAGGTGCTGCACCGGCTCGTTGTACACCGTGAGGTAATACATCACGTTGTGGTCGCCGTCGTGGTCGCCGTACATCTCGAAGAGGCCGTTCTCCATGATGTGAGCGATCTCGTAGCCGAAGGCCGGATCGAAGTGCTTCACCGCGGGATTGGTCGCGGCGAGCAGCGGGGAGTGTCCGTCGAGGTGCTGCAGACCCTCACCGGCCAGCGTGGTGCGCCCGGCGGTGGCTCCGATGATGAAGCCGCGCGCCAGCTGGTCGGCGGCCGCCCAGAAGGAGTCGCCGGTGCGCTGGAACCCGAACATCGAGTAGAAGATGTAGAACGGGATCATCGTCTCGCCGTGGGTGGCGTAGGAGGTGCCGGCTGCGGTGAACGCCGCGGTGGCGCCGGCCTCGTTGATGCCGGGGTGGATCATCTGGCCCTGCGGGGACTCCTTGTACGCGAGCATCAGCTCACGGTCCACGGAGATGTAGTTCTGCCCCTTGGGGTTGTAGATCTTCGCGGTGGGGAAGAACGAGTCCATCCCGAAGGTGCGCGCCTCATCCGGGATGATCGGCACGATCCGGTGACCGATGTTCTTGTCCCGCATCAGGTCCTTGAGCAGCCGGACCAGCGCCATCGTGGTGGCGGCCTTCTGCTTGCCGGAGCCCTTCTTGGCCTGGGCGTAGGTCTTGGACTCAGGCAGGATCAGCCCCTCGCCGACGGTCCGACGCTCGGGCACGGGCCCGCCCAGACGTTCGCGACGCTCGAGGGTGTACTTGACCTCGTCAGAGTCCTTGCCCGGGTGGTAGTACGGGACGTTATAGGTGTCTTCCTCGATCTGCTCATCGCTGATCGGGATCCGCAGCGTGTCGCGGAAGCGCTTGAGGTCATCCACGGTGAGCTTCTTCATCTGGTGGGTCGCGTTGCGACCCTCGAAGCTGGGTCCCAGACCGTAGCCCTTGACCGTCTGGGCCAGGATCACGGTGGGCTTGCCGGTGGACTCGCTGGCGGCCTTATAGGCGGAGTAGACCTTCTTATAGTCGTGTCCGCCGCGCTTGAGGTTCCAGATGTCGTCGTCGGACATGTCCGCGACGAGCTCCTTGGTCTTGGCGGAACGACCGAAGAAGTGCTCGCGGACGAAGGCCCCAGATTCTGCCTTATAGGTCTGGTAATCACCGTCGAGGGTCTCGTTCATGACCCGGACGAGCTCGCCGTCGTCGTCCTGATCCAGCAGCTCGTCCCACTCGCGGCCCCAGAGGACCTTGATGACGTTCCAGCCGGCGCCGCGGAAGAAGGCCTCCAGCTCCTGGACGATCTTGCCGTTGCCGCGCACCGGGCCGTCGAGGCGCTGCAGGTTGCAGTTGACCACGAAGTTCAGGTTGTCGAGCTTCTCGTTGGCCGCGAGCTGAAGCAGGCCGCGGGACTCGGG
This sequence comes from Nesterenkonia sp. AN1, assembly GCF_000582475.1. Classification (NCBI taxonomy): domain Bacteria; kingdom Bacillati; phylum Actinomycetota; class Actinomycetes; order Micrococcales; family Micrococcaceae; genus Nesterenkonia; species Nesterenkonia sp. AN1. Next base: position 44,640 of record NZ_JEMO01000019.1, on the reverse strand, counting down.
CTCATCCATCTCGCCGTCGCCCAGGAACGCCCAGACCTGCTGCTCCGAGGTGTCCTTGATGCCGCGGTTGTGCAGGTAGCGGTTGAACTGCGCCTGGTAGATGGCGTTCATCGGACCGATGCCCATGGACACGGTCGGGAACTGCCAGAACTCCGGCATCAGCCGCGGGTGCGGGTAGGAGCTCAGGCCGTCGGGGGCCTTGGAGTGCTCCTGGCGGAAACCGTTGAGCTGGGTCTCGGTGAGGCGGCCTTCGAGGTAGGCCCGGGCATAGTTGCCGGGGGAGGAGTGGCCCTGGAAGAAGATCTGGTCGCCGCCGCCGGGGTGGTCGGCGCCGCGGAAGAAGTGGTTCAGACCCACCTCGTAGAGCGTGGCCACGCCGGCGTAGGAAGAGATGTGTCCGCCCACGGAGATGTCACTGCGCTGGGCGCGGTGCACCATGACCGCGGCGTTCCAGCGCAGGATGCGGCGCACCCGGCGCTCCATCTCCTCGTCGCCGGGGAAGTCAGGCTCCTGATCCACCGGGATCGTGTTCACGTAGTCGGTGGTGGTGACCATCGGGACTTCGATGGACTTCGCGCCGGCTCGCTGCAGCAGCGAGCGGATGATGTATTCCGCGCGCTCGGTGCCGTGGAACTCCACGAGCTGGTCAAAAGACTCCAGCCATTCCTGGGTCTCCTCCGGATCCAGATCCGGAAGTTGGTTCGTCAGTCCGCTGCGGATATGGGAGTTCTCTTCACCAGCGCTCACGGGTCACCTCTCAAGGGGTAAGGGTCTGGGTCATGCGGTCCATGGACAGGGATGTTCCACGGGCGGGACCCACGAGGGCATCGGCCACCGGTTGTTCGACGGCCGAATTTCAGCTCAACTCTACCCGCTTGGGTGGTGTCGCACTTCCCCAACCGACAGGGATCCGCGTAACGTTGCTGGTGGCAGCCCCATCCTCGGGTGGGAGCTGCGCTTCAGACGCTAATGAATGGGAAGGGAACCTCAGGTGAGTCAGGCTTCTGCAGCCGAGGATCCGTCGGGCACCTCGACGGACCACAAGAACGACGCCGGAACCAATGTCGTCTCGCTCGGCGACCTGCTCCAGGAGCTCGGGCTCAAGCCCGATTCCCTGGTCCAGGAGATCGGTGTAGATGAGGATGTCGATGACGACTTCCGCGACCGTCTGGAGGACCTGCTCGACGAGGACCTGCTCGACGAAGACGTCCAGGAGGTCGTCGACGCCGTGCTGGTCTGGTTCAGAGACGGCGATGACGATCTCACGGACGCGCTCGTGGACGCGCTGGCCACCCTCGACGAGGGCGGCGTGCTGTGGCTGCTGACTCCGCGTTCGGGCCGGGACGGCTATGTGGCACCGGTGGAGATCCAGGACGCGGCGCCCAACGCGGGTCTGCATGTGACCTCCTCGGCGGGTGTGAGCACCCATTGGGCCGCGACCCGCCTGATGGGGCGCAAGAAGCAGTGACCACCTCGCCGCTCCCCGTGCTCGGGGAGCAGGCGCCCGGCTTCTCCGGGCGCAGCCACCATGGCGAGGTGCTTGAACTGGATCGACTCGCCGGCTCTCCGGTGCTGCTCATGTTCTACCCCTTTGCCTTCAGCCGGGTCTGCGACTCCGAGCTGCAGGCCCTGGTGGCGCGCCGAGAACGGGTTCGCTCCACAGGGGCGAGAGTGCTCGCGATCAGCTGTGACCCGGTGCATAGTCTGCGTGCCTACGCGCAGACGCTCACCGCTGACTTCTCAGAGGCCGAGTCCAGTGAGCTGCCTTTTGACCTGGTCAGCGATTTCTGGCCGCACGGCGAGATTGCGCGGCGTTACGGGTCCTTCGATCAGGTCAAGGGCGCAGCCCAGCGCAGCAGCTTCCTGCTGGATTCCTCCCTGCGGCTGGCTCATGTGCAATCCGTGCCAGCCGGAACGGCGCGCGACCTTGATGAGGCGCTGCGTCTGCTGGGGCGTCTGCGCTGAGCCGCTCGCTCAGGAGGCCGGCGCCGTCGCGCTCTGCGATGCGGGCGCCACAGCCGCGGGGTCGCCGAGCCCGCGGGTGACATACCGGGCGCGGTAGCTGTCGAAGACCGCGGTGGCCATGACGACCAGCAGCGCCGAGCCGAGCATGTGCAGCCCGACCAGGATGATCGGCAGTCCGGTGAAGTGCTGGACGTAGCCGATGACCCCCTGGGCGATGATCACGATCATCAGCCACCAGGCCGAGCGTCGCTGATTCGGTGCCGTGCTGATCCGGTACTGGCGCACCAGCAGCGCGATCGCCGCGAAGCACAGGACATAGACCGGCACCACGTGCATCCGGGTCACCAGATCCGGGTCGAAGAGGTGTCGCGGTGATCCGGGATCCCCCGCATGCGGGCCGGTGCCGGTCACCACGGTGCCCAGGAACACCGAGACCCAGGTCGAGGCGAGGATGACCGGGGCCATCGCGGAGGTCACCGCATCGGAGGCGCCGTGGCTCATCCGGACCCCGGCCACGCCCTGAAGCTGTGCACCAGGCGCCGCGGGGGAGTCCTGCCCCGAGCCCTGGCCGGCCTCGCGGGCACTCCGCAGCTCAAGTCGGATCCGGTTCAGCAGCATCGTGGCGACCATGACCAGTGCCGCGGAGAGCAGGAAGTGCAGCGCCACGATCCAGGGGTTCAGGTTGGTCCACACGGTGATCCCGCCGATGACCGCCTGCAGCGGGATCCCGGCGAGGATGATCAGGCTCATCCGGAACAGCGGCCGATGGCTGCGCCGCAGCCGCAGCAGCGCGAAGAACATCAGCGCGCAGATCAGCACGAGCACGTAGGTGAGCAGCCGGTTGCCGAACTCGATGGCCCCGTGCAGTCCCATCTCCTGGGTGGCGACCCAGGAATCCGGCGTGCAGCGCGGCCACTCCGGGCAGCCGAGTCCCGAGGCGGTCAGTCGGACCGCCCCGCCGGTGAGGATGATGCCGATATTGCTGACCAGCGTCGCCCAGGCGAGCACCTTGGTGACCCGGGTGATCCGGGTGGGCAGGTTGGTGCGAAAGACTTCGAGCACATTCATCGGAAATTTCATCGCCAGTTGAACCACCTTCGTGCGGCCAGGACGGCCAGCGCGGCCCACCCGGCGAGAATCAGAGCTTCCAGGATCGGGAACGATCCCTCCAGGGAGGCGGTGCGCAGACCTTCACCCAGGGCGGCGGAGGGCAGCAGCAGCAGCAGCGCCCCGGCCCCCTCGTGGTCGAGCGGGAACACCGAGCCGCCGGCGGCACCGAGCAGCACCCAGATGACGTTGGTCAGCGCAAGGGTCGCCTCGGCGCGGACCGTGCCGGCCAGCAGCAGCCCGAGCGCGGTGAACGCGGTGGCGCCCAGGACGACGACGACGCCCAGCCACACCAGGCCCACCGGGTCCGGGCTCCAGCCCAGGACCATCCCGGCGGTGCCGATCACCACCACCTGCACGATGACGACTGCCAGCACGGCGATGGCCTTGCCCAAGATCAGGCCGGTGGCCCCCAGCGGCGTGGTGGCCAGATATGCCAGCACCCCGTACTGGCGCTCGAAGCCGGTCGCGATGCCCTGACCCGTGAAGGCCGAAGCCATCACGGCCAGCGCGAGGACGCCCGGGGTGATCACGTCGATGCTCGGCGTGGCGGCGGAGGTGATCAGCTCCAGACGGTGAGCGCCGAAGAGCACCAGCAGCGGCAGGATCAGCGAGACCAGCAGCTGCTCGCCGTTGCGCAGCACGTTGCGGGTCTCATAGAGCCCGTGCGAGAGGATCCGGCGAGCCGCGGGACGCGGCGCGGGCGCAGCGGCGCGTGGGGTGTGGTCATGAGACGGAGACCTCCCAGAAGACGTCTTCCAGCGTGCGGGCTTCCATGCGGACCTCTACCGGCATCATGTCGATCAGCTCCCACCAGGCCGCCAGCTCGCGCAGCTGGGTCGGTCCGGTGAGGCTGGGAGTCATCCAGGCCGCACCGGGGGCGTTGTCGGTGCCGCCGTCGAGCTCGATGCTCACCGGAGCGCTGATGATCTCGCGGTGGGTCAGCGTCCTGGACGCGGTGAACAGCATCCGACGGGCGGCGCCGGGGGAGGCCCCGGACCCTGCGTCGTTGGCCCCGGTCAGTTCCGCGACGGATCCGTGGCGGACCACCTCACCGTCCTTGAGGATGAACACCGAATCGGCGAGCTTCTGGGCCTCCTCCAGCAGATGCGTGGTGAGGATGATCCCCATGCCCATCTCGCGCAGCTCGCCGATGAGCTCGAAGACGGTCTGCCGGGACTGCGGGTCCAGCCCGGCGGTGGGCTCGTCGAGGAAGACCACCTCGGGGCGTCCGAGCAGGCTCGCCGCCAGTGCGACCCGCTGCTTCTGTCCGCCGGAGAGCCGACGGATCGAGGTGCGGAGGAAATCACCCATGTCCAGGCGAGCGACCAGGTCATCCACCGGCCAGGGACTCTGGTGCAGCGAGGCCACGTGGTTCAGCAGTGCGCGGGGCTGGACCGACTGGGGCATGCCGCCGTCCTGAAGCATCACCCCGACCCGTGCCCGAAGCTCGGCACCGGCGCGAAACGGGTTCTCACCCAGCAGCGTGACGCTTCCCTGAGAGGGGCGCAGCAGTCCCTGGGCGCAGCTGAGCGTGGTCGTCTTGCCGGCGCCATTGGGGCCGAGCAGGACCGTGACCTCGCCGGATCGCGCGGTGAGGTCCACGCTCCGGAGGATCTCCTTGAAGCCCTGAGGACTGCGAGCTGAGCCGACGGCGTAGCGCACATGGCGCAGGGTCAGACAGGGTGGATGCTGGGGCACTGCACCAGTCTACATTTCTACGCCCCGTAGAAGAGCGCCAAGTCAGCTGGAGGCGCAGTTCGAGCTCAGGCAGCGGGCAGTTGGCGCAGCGCCGTGGGGCAGGTCTCCGGGAACTTAGGTGCACCTTGCTGGCGGGTTTGTTCTGAATAGGTCAGAATAGGATCATGTATTCCACCGCTTCCGAGTCTGCTGCCGCCGGTGCGCAGTCACGCGACGTGGACACCCCGGCGGCCGACGTCGTCGATTCCGCGGCTGCAGGTGAGACGATCCGCGAGGCAGAGAGCACGACCCGTCAGCGGGTCCTGCAGCTGGTGGTCGAAGAGGGCCCGATCAGCGCGGCCGCGCTGGGCAGCGAGCTGCAGCTGACCGCCGCCGCCGTGCGCCGCCACCTCGACGCGATGACCGAACAAGGCATCCTCGAGGTCAAGAACGTCACCACGCGCCGTCGCGGCGCAGGCCGGCCCTCCCGGCGCTACGTCGTGTCCCAGCGCGGGCAGCGCACCATGGGCGATGACTACCTCGGCCTGGTCAAGACCGCCCTCTCGCTGCTCCAGGACGACCGCGACTCATCCCTCGAGGCAGACGTCGCAGCCCAGCCGGACTCCAGCCAGCCGGAGACCACCCAGGTGGCCGCCGCCGCCCTGGCGCGCGGGTACTTCGCCGGCTTCGAGCAGCGCTGGGAGACGGAGCTCTCCGGGATCGAGGACCTCGATGCGCGCACCGACCGGCTCTCCCAGCTCTTCAACGAGGAGGGATTCGCCGGCTTCACCCGCCTGGTGGGCCGGGACAACCCACTTCTGGCCATGCAGTCCACCCAGCTGTGCCAGGGTCACTGCCCGATCCGGGAAATAGCTGCGGCCCATCCGGTGTTCTGTGAGGAGGAGACCGATATGATCTCCCGCCTGCTCGACGTCGATGTCAGGCGGCTCTCCACCCAGGCGGCCGGTGCCCATGTCTGCACCACTCACGTGCCGGTGGGTCGCGAGAGGCTCGCCGCTGAGCAGCGGGAACGCGCCGCAGCAAGCGCAGAGGCAGAACTACAGATCAGCGCCGCAGCCGGCGCGACACATTCGTCGCGCAGGGTCAGTGGCGGACGAAAACGAATCGTCATCTCCCCCCGTCAACAAGAGAGGTTGTCATGACCGAGCAGATCCAGCGCGAAAAGGACCAGGGGGTCACCTCCGATATTCTGGAGCGCAACCCCGAGCTCCACGGCATCGGTTCCTACGAATACGGCTGGTCGGATTCCGACTCCGCCGGAGCCAACGCCAAGCGTGGCATCGATGAGGCGGTCGTGGAGGACATCTCCTCGAAGAAGAGCGAACCCGAGTGGATGCTCAAGCTGCGCAAGAAGGGCCTGAAGTACTTCCAGCGCAAGCCCATGCCCATGTGGGGAGCAGACCTCTCCGGCATCCACTTCGACAACATCAAGTACTTCGTGCGCTCCACCGAGAAGCAGGCGAAGACCTGGGAAGACCTCCCCGAGGACATCCGCAACACCTACGAGCGGCTCGGCATCCCCGAGGCCGAGCGCGAGCGCCTGGTCTCCGGCGTCGCCGCACAGTACGAGTCCGAGGTGGTCTACCACCAGATCCGCGAGGACCTGGAGGAGCAGGGTGTCATCTTCATGGACACCGACACCGCGCTGAAGGAGCACCCCGAGTTCTTCGAGGAGTACTTCGGCTCGGTCATCCCGGTGGGCGACAACAAGTTCGCGGCGCTGAACACCTCGGTCTGGTCCGGCGGTTCCTTCGTCTACGTCCCCAAGGGCGTCCACGTGGAGATCCCGCTGCAGGCCTACTTCCGGATCAACACCGAGAACATGGGCCAGTTCGAGCGCACGCTGATCATCGCCGACGAGGACTCCTACGTCCACTACATCGAAGGCTGCACCGCGCCGATCTATGACTCCGACTCGCTGCACTCCGCCGTGGTGGAGATCGTGGTGAAGAAGAACGCCCGTGTGCGGTACACCACCATCCAGAACTGGTCCACCAACGTCTACAACCTGGTCACCAAGCGGGCCGTGGTCGACGCCGGCGGCACCATGGAGTGGATCGACGGCAACATCGGTTCCAAGGTCACCATGAAGTACCCGGCCGTCTACCTCACCGGTGAGCACGCCAAGGGCGAGACGCTCTCGGTCGCCTTCGCCGGCGAGGGCCAGCACCAGGACACCGGGTCCAAGATGGTCCACATGGCGCCGAACACCTCCTCGACCATCGTGTCGAAGTCTGTGGCCCGCAACGGCGGCCGTGCCGCCTATCGCGGCCTGGTGCAGATCAACGAGGGCGCGAAGAACTCCGCGAACTCGGTGGTCTGTGATGCCCTGCTGGTGGACACGATCTCCCGCTCGGACACCTACCCCTACATCGACATCCGCGAGGACGATGTGACGCTGGGCCACGAGGCCACGGTCTCGAAGGTCTCTGAGGATCAGCTCTTCTACCTCATGGCCCGCGGACTCGCCGAAGACGAGGCCATGGCCATGATCGTGCGCGGCTTCATCGAGCCGATCGCCCGCGAGCTGCCCATGGAATACGCCCTGGAGCTCAACCGTCTGATCGAGCTGCAGATGGAAGGCTCGGTCGGCTGACCCAGCCTGATCGTCGCAGGACACCCAGTCGCCCGGGGTCACAACCACTCCGGGCGACTGGGGCCTGCCGCCCACCGCGCAGCCTCGGCTGCCCCGCGCATCAGCACCGTGCGCAGAAGAAATACGCGCATCAGAACCAAGGGAAGAGAAACACATGACGAATTCCGCGTCCGCCGATCAGGCGGAACAGGTCGCAGGAGTCGAGGTCGGCGAAGCCCGCATCACGATTCCAGGCATGAGCGAAGAGGGCGAGAACCTCGCCACCGCGCATGAGGAGACCGAACACAGCCACGGCGGTCTCGGTGAGTCCACCGTGAAGGCCAAGTCCGGCGGCTCCCGAGCCGACCGCACCACCAGCCTGAACGTGGCTGACTTCGCCGTACCCACCGGGCGCGAAGAAGAGTGGCGCTTCTCGCCGCTGAAGAAGCTCGGCCGCGTCCTCTCCGACGCCGCCACCCAGACCCCGGTCACGCTGAAGGTGCGCAACACCGCCACCGGCGTCACCCACGGTGAGCTGGCGCTGGCCCAGTCACCGCGCGGCACCGTCTTCCTCGCCGCCGACCGCGCCGCCGTCGTCGGCTACAGCCAGACCCAGACGGCCGATCACATCAAGGTCGCGGCGAACACTGAGCTCAGCGAGCCGATCTTCCTCGACATCACCGGTGAAGCCGCCGGGCACCGCGCCAACGGGCACATCGTGCTGGAGGCGGGAAACCACTCCAAGGCGGTCTTCGTCATGGAGCACCGGGCTCCGCCGATGCCAACCTCAACGTGGAGGTCATCGTGCGCGACGGCGCCGACGTCACCGTGGTCTCGCTGCAGCGCTGGGACGAGGACGCCGTCCACGTGGGCCAGCAGGACGCCGAGGTCGGCCGCGACGCGAAGTACAAGCACGTCTCGATCACCCTGGGCGGCGAGGTCGTCCGGCTGAACTCCAACGTCCGCTACTCCGCCGAGGGCGGAGAGGCCTCGATGTACGGGCTCTACTTCGCCGACGCGGGCCAGCACCTGGAGCACCGCAGCTTCGTGGACCACAACTCCCCACGGAACAGCTCCAACGTGCTCTACAAGGGGGCGCTGCAGGGTCAGGACGCTCGTACCGTCTGGGTCGGCGACGTGCTGATCCGCAAGGCGGCCGAAGGCACCGACTCCTATGAGAAGAACCAGAACCTGATCCTCACCGACGGCGCCCGCGCCGATTCGATCCCGAACCTGGAGATCGAGACCGGACTGATCGAGGGTGCCGGACACGCCTCCTCCACCGGGCGCTTCGATGAGAACCACCTGTTCTACCTGATGGCGCGCGGCATCCCGGAGAAGGAGGCCCGCCAGCTCGTGGTCCGCGGCTTCCTCAACGAGATCGTCCAGGCCATCGGCGTGGAGTCGATCGAGGACACGGTCCAGCAGGACCTGGAGAACGAACTGAAGATCGCCGGCTTCTAGGGGCCCCGGTCCTCCAGAAGCACCGCCGGCAGGAAGTCCTGCCGGGCGCCGCGGCTCGTTCGCTCCATCACCAGCACTTCTACGAATCAAGCAAAGGACACGCAAAGAATGTCTACTCTCGCGATCAAGGACCTGCACGTCTCCATCGAGACCGAGCAGGGTTCCAAAGAGATCCTCAAAGGGGTCACCCTGACCATCAAGTCCGGTGAGATCCACGCCATCATGGGCCCCAACGGCTCCGGCAAGTCCACACTGGCCTCCACCATCGCCGGGCACCCCCGTTACAAGGTCACCTCGGGCACCATCACGCTCGACGACCTCGACGTGCTGGAGATGTCCGTGGATGAGCGGGCCCGCGCCGGCCTGTTCCTGGCCATGCAGTACCCCGTGGAGGTTCCCGGCGTCACCATGACGAACTTCCTGCGCACCGCCAAGACCGCCATCGACGGCGAAGCTCCGAAGCTGCGCACCTGGGCCAAGGATGTCCGCGGCGCCATGGAGAAGCTGAAGATCGATGCCGACTTCGCCAACCGCAACGTCAACGAAGGCTTCTCCGGTGGTGAGAAGAAGCGCGTAGAGATCCTGCAGATGGAGCTGTTCAGGCCCAAGTTCGCGGTCCTCGACGAGACCGACTCCGGCCTGGACATCGACGCGCTGCGCGTGGTCTCCGACGGCGTGAACCGTGCCCACTCCGAGAACGACATGGGCACCCTGCTGATCACCCACTACACGCGGATCCTGAACTACATCACCCCGCAGTTCGTCCACGTGTTCGTCGACGGCCGGGTCGCCGAGCAGGGTGGCCCAGAACTGGCCGACGAGCTCGAGGCCAACGGCTACGATCGCTTCCTCGCGCCCGCCCAGGCCTGAGCGCCCCATGCTGAATCCAGACACCGTCAGGGCTGACTTCCCGCTGCTGGGCCGCACGGTCCGCGGCGGGAAGCCGCTGGTGTACCTGGACTCCGGGGCCACCGCGCAGAAGCCGCAGCAGGTCATCGACGCGGAGCTGACGTTCTACGCCCAGACCAACGCGGCGGTGCACCGCGGTGCCCACCAGATCGCCGAGGAGGCCACCGAGGCCTACGAGACCTCGCGCGATGTCGTCGCAGAGTTCGTCGGCGCCGACTCCGAGGAGATCGTCTGGACCAAGAACGCCACCGAGGCGCTGAACCTCGTGGCCTACGGGTTCCTCAACGCCAGCCTCGCCGCCGCGGCAGCCCCAGGCAGCGCCGCGGCAGCCGCGGTGACGCCCGAGGCCGTCCAGCGCTATGCGCTGGTCCCCGGTGACGAGATCGTGGTCAGCGAGGCCGAACACCACGCAAACCTGGTGCCCTGGCAGCAGCTTGCGCAGAAGACCGGCGCGACCCTGCGCTGGATCTCGGTCACGGCGGAGGGCCGCCTGGATCCCGAGACCTTCTCCGTGATCGGGGAGCGGACCAGGATTCTGGCCATCACCCACGCCTCCAACGTCTCCGGTGCGATCACCGACGTGGAGGCGCTGGTGGCGCGTGCCCGGAGGGTGGGCGCCTACGTGGTGCTCGACGCCTGCCAGACCGCGGCCCACATGCCGGTGGACCTGCACGCCCTCGACGTCGACTTCGCCGCGTTCTCCGCGCACAAGATGGTCGGACCCACGGGCGTGGGCGCGCTCTACGGCAAGCGTGCGCTGCTCGAGGATCTGCCGCCCTTCCTCACCGGGGGCTCCATGGTCGAAGTCGTCACGATGGAGGCCACAAGCTTCATGCCGCCGCCGCAGCGCTTCGAGGCCGGCACGCAGATGGTCGCCCAGGTCGTCGGCTTCGCGGCCGCGGTGAAGTACCTGAGCGAGCTGGGCATGGACCAGGTGGCCGCCCACGAGTCGCAGCTGACCCAGCGGCTGCTCGACGGCATCACCTCGGTGCCCGGAGTCCGGGTGCTGGGACCCCAGGACGCCACCGATCGGCTCGCCGTCGTCGCCTTCGAGGTGGACGGGGTGCACCCGCACGACGTCGGCCAGGTGCTCGACGACGCAGGGGTGGCCGTGCGGGTGGGCCACCACTGCGCCCAGCCGATCCACCGGCGGCTCGGTGTCCATGCCTCGGCACGCGCCTCGGCAGGGGTCTACACCACCGCCGCAGACGTCGATGCGTTCATCGCCGGGCTCCACGAGGTGCGCCGGTTCTTCGCGGCGCCCTCGGATACAGGAGGCCACTGATGGCCGATGCGATGGAACAGCTCTACCAGCAGGTGATCCTTGATCACGCCCGGGTACGGCAGGGCGAGGGCGAGCTCACCGAATACGGCGGAGAGTCCTTCCAGATCAATCCCACCTGCGGAGATCAGGTCACGCTCCGGGTCCGGCTGGACCCGGAGGGGGAGCGGATCCAGGCGCTCGGCTGGACCGGCCAGGGCTGCTCGATCTCTCAGGCCTCGCTCTCGGTCATGCACGAGCTCGTCCTCGACCAGCCGGTCGCCCGCGCCGAGGAGCTCGGGGCGTACTTCCGAGAGCTCATGGCGGCACGAGGCAAGGAACTGGACTCCTCACGCCTGGAGGCGCTCGAGGACGCCTCGGCCTTCACCGGTGTGGCACGCTATCCCGCACGGATCAAATGTGCTCTGCTGGGTTGGATGGCGCTGCGCGACGCACTGGTCCAGGCGCGCGGCCGGGCATAGACCCTTGACTTGAAACGTTGGACCCTGCAGATGATCAGATACAGACCACAGCACGTACATACAGAACGTCGAAGGAGAGGAGAGCGCCATGAGTGACGCTGTCACCGCGGCTCAGACGCCGCTTGAAGATGTCGAGGAAGCACTCAAGGACGTCATCGACCCCGAACTCGGGATCAACATCGTGGACCTCGGTCTGCTCTACGGCCTGCACTACGCCGAGGACGGCGCGCTGCTCATCGACATGACGCTGACCACCGCGGCCTGCCCGCTCACCGATGTGCTCGAAGAGCAGGTCGGACAGCACGTGGGCAGCCTGGTCGACGAGTGGCGGCTGAACTGGGTCTGGATGCCGCCGTGGGGCCCGGAGAAGATCACCGACGACGGCCGCGAGCAGATGCGCGCCCTGGGCTTCAACATCTAATAAATTTGAACAATTACCTGCCGGGTCTATTGCTGGGAAGAACCTTGGCATAGGCTGTCTCGGAGCAGGTGGCATCCATGTCCGTACCCTGAAGCAGGCAGGATGCCGCCTGCGCCAGGGAGCTCACATGTCACGATTGCACAGGTTTCTGGGCCGAGAATCAGAGCTGGAACTCATTGCGGCGGCGGCGGAGTCCGTTCACTCCTCCTCCGACCCGAGGTTCATCCTGATCGACGGCCCTCCGGGCGTAGGCAAGACGTCCCTGCTCAATGAGGCCGTGGCCCGACTGACGGGCTGGTCCCGTGCAAATGTCTACCTCGATGTCGCCGACCGGGCGACGCCGGGCTACGCGGCCGCGCATCTGCTGCGCAAGCCGCAGCGCTACCACGCGCCCACAGATCCGCAGGAGCTTGCCGCGCTGGTCCAGGAGCAGGTCGACGGCATCACGGAACCCGTGGTGCTGGTCATCGAGGACCTGCAGTGGATGGATCCGCTCTCGGCCGCCGTGGTCTATCAGACCATCCGCGAGGTCGAGGACGTCCCGCTGCTCTCGCTGGTGACAAGCCGCCCCACCACGCGACCGGAGCTGCAGCGCCTGGCGCGATACACAGCGACCGCCGGCGAGGCGCTGCGCATCGTGTTGGAGCCGTTCAGCCGAGCCGAGGTCCGCGCGCTGCTCCAGGAGCAGACCGGGCTGCCGATCAGCAGCAATGTGGCGGCGCGGATCCACGACGCCACCGGCGGGTTCCCGGCTTTCCTGGACCACGTCATCGAGAAGCTCACCGCACGCGACGAGGCGATCACCGCCGCGGCGCTGGACGACGCGCTGGAGCAGCTGGACCGGGGCGAAGGTCCGGCCGAGTCTCAGCGGCAGCGCATCCGGGAGGTCTTCGAGGAGACTCCTGTGCAGCTGCAGGAGGTCCTTGCGCTGCTCGCCCTCTCCAGCTACCCGCTGGCGATCCACGAGATCCGTGACCTGCTCGGCGTCGAGGCCGTGGACGCCGCGGCGCTGCGAGACTCCGGCCTGGTCCAGGAATCGGTCAAATCCGGCCGGTTCTTCCTGACCCACCACATCTTTCGGCAGGGCCTCGTGGCCGATCTCCCGCGCGAGCAGCGGGCGGATCTGCACCTGCGCCTGGCACGCCTGGATGCGGGTCCCTCCTCGGCGCGTCACCGTGCGGAAGCGGCGCTGCTGGACCCCTCGGTGGGAGACCGCCCGGCGATCGTTGCAGCGCTCACGGACGCAGCGCGCACCGCGAGCCGGACCAGCGATCATGCCGAGACCCTCGAGCTGAGCCGGCTCGCCTTCGAGGTGGACCGATCAGGGGACACCCTGGAGGCCCTGACCTTTGCCGCGATGCGCGCCGGCACCCGGTTCGCCATCGACTCGACGACCAGCTGGGCGCAGAGCCACGAGAACGTGCATCCGGTGCTGCGCCGCGGAATCCTGGCCCGCGAGAGTCTGATGCGCGGAGATCTGCAGAGCACACTGGGCTTTCTGGCCGGCGGCGCCGGTCTGGAGGAGGCCTCGCCGAAGGCACTGTTGTGCTATGCCGACACGGTCTTGAGCGCTTCGCGCACCACAGGTCTCCGCGGATCCTACTGGCAGCTCTTCAAGATCGCTGAACGAACCGTCGAGGTGCTGCAGCTGCTCGAAGAACGCCTCCAAGCCGGGGATCCGACCCTGCGCATCCGGATGGCTACGCCCGAGCAGCTGCTGGCGGAGACACGTGGACTGCGGGTCAGCCTGCAGCTCTGGCGACTGCTGGAGGGCATGGATGCCGCTGAGCCCGAGCTGTTCTCCCAGGAGGTCGAGGTGCTCCTCGACGAGGTTCGCCAGATTCCCGGCACGGAGTCTGCGCAGCTGGTGCTGCTGGTTGCGCGCGGCGCACTGCTGCGTACCACCGGTCACCTCTCCGAGGCCTACTCGGACCTGATCTCCGCCGTCGAGAACTGGCCCGGACGAAATCGTCGCGCACTGGCGCACGCCGAGATCCATCTCACCTACCTGCTCTTCGAGGCCGGGATGTGGAGCGAGGCCCAGGGGTTCGCCGAGTCGGCCGCCGCGGAGGTGCTGGACATCAGCGAAGACAACCTGGCACCGGTGGCGTTCAACGCTGCCCACCTGGTGCCCGCGGCGCGCGGGGAGCGGGAGGGGCAGAACTGGCCCTTCGACCTGCGCGCACACATCCATCGCATGACCGACACCAGTCTCGGGCGCGCGGGCCGAGGATTCGTCGAGGCCTGGGGGGCCACGTGCGCCCAGGACCATGAGCGCGTGATCAGCAGCGTCCTCGGGCTGCAGGCCGAGCTCAACATCTGGTCCCGCGCGATCACCCCTGCAGTGCTGCTCGGCCGCTCGCTGTTCCACAGCGGCCGGGCCCAGGCGCTGCCGGCACTGATCACCAAGGTTCGTGCTGATGAGCACTCCTCCGCCGCACAGCGCGACTACGTGCTGCGTCACCTGCGCGGACTGGCCGCCATGGGGGCCGGAAAACACGTCACAGCCTATGAACACCTCAGCGCGGCGATGACCACGGTCTCCGGGATCCCGGCGCTGAAATCCAGCCAGGTCTCCGGTGACGGCGGAGCGCTGAGCATCTACCGCGGACTCCTCGCACTGGACCTGGCGCAGTGCGTGGTGCTCGGCATGGACTCACTGCAGGAGAAGGTCGAGCAGAGCTCTGAATGGGTGCTCTGGGCCGGGTCCATGTTCCAGGGGTGCGGGGCGGAGGGGCTCTTCCATCAGGCCGATGAGGTCTTCCGGACGCTGCGCAAGGGGGGCGCACTCCCAGGTGCCGTGGGACGCGTGAGGATGATCGACCTGCCCGCAGGACTCAGCTCCAAGGCGCGCTTCGCGCTGGCCGCGCTCACCGCCCGCGAGCGGGAGATCGCGCTGATGGTCGGGCACGGTCTGTCCAATAAGGACGTGGCCGAGGAGCTCGTCCTCTCGGTGCGCACCGTGGAGTACCACGTGGCGAACGCGCTGGGAAAGCTCGCGCTGGACTCGCGTCATGCGCTGCGTCGGATGCTCCAGGACGAGGCCGAGGACGGTCTGCGCAGCGCCTGAGCTGGCTCCGCGACAGCGCCTGGGCTGGCTCCGCCGCAGCGGCCGGGCTGGCTCCGCGACAGCGCCTGGGCTGGCTCCGCCGCAGCGCTGGATTGCTGTGCCGTGCCCTGGCTGACCTGGACGCGAATCCCACCACGGGGAATCACGGGGGTTCCCACGTAGTCCCTGCGGGGGTTCGCCCACCACTGTGATGCGGGACCCACCTCCCGGCCTAGCGTGAGCAGTGCACCGTGACAGGCGCCCCTCCGTTCCAGGGGCGTCTGCCCGGTGACCACTGACCTTGCACCGGGAAGTTGTCCCTCATGACCATGCATGACTCTGTGCGGATCGCCCGCCGTCGATGGGCTTCCATCCTGCTCACGCTGCTCCTCGCCGCCGCCGTGGCGGTCGGCGTCTACGCCTGGCAGCCGACCGTCTACGAGGCCACCACCACGATCTATGTCTCGGCCGCCACGGGGGAGAATTCGCAGGAGCTTCCCCAGGGCAGCGCCCTTGCTGCACAGCGGACCCAGACCTATGCGGACCTGGTCACAACACCGGCCGTGCTGGGCCCTGTCATCGAGGCACTGCGGCTGCCAACCTCCAGTGCCGAGCTCGCCGAGGACATCGAGGCCACGGTTCCCAGCGGCACCTCGCTGGTGAGGATCACCGCATCTGCCGGGGAGGCCCAGGCGGCCGCGGACCTCGCCGGCGCGACGGTCACCAGTCTTCGAGCCCTGGTCACCGAGATCGAGAGTCCAGGCGATGGCCCAGCCTCCGAGGGCGAGGCCCGCGTCGAACTGGCAGTGGTTCAGGAAGCCGAAGCACCGGTGCGTCCGCAGAGCCCGCGGCCGGAGATCACGCTGGGCACGGGCCTGGCACTCGGTCTTCTCCTGGGCCTTGCCCTGGCATTCCTGCGGGAAGCCCGCGACACCTCCGTCAGGACTCCGCAGGATCTCAAGGACCTCACCGCAGCGCCGCTGATCGGTGTCATCCGGCGCGCACCTGCGGGGCGCTGGGAGAAGCGGCGCCGGGATCCCAGGTCCGTTGACGCCACGGGACCCTTCCGGGAGATGCGCCGACGCCTGATGTTCGGCAAGCCACCAGGCACCCCGAGCTCCTATGTGATCACCAGCGCCGTGGAGCAGGAGGGTCGCACCAGCGTGGCCGTGAATCTGGCTCGAGCCCTGGTGGACGCGGATCGCCGCACCCTGCTGATCGGGGCGGACTTCACGAACCCGGACCTGGTGTCCTGGTTTCGGGCCACGACCCCGGGGGCAGGCCAGCTGACCGATCTGACCCCGGCAGGGTTGAGCGAAGTACTTGCTGGACGGGCGTACCTCGAAGATGTGGTCATCACCGAGGCCGAACCGGGTCTCGACATCCTCCCGGGTGGACGGGGGACGGTCCAGGGCCTGGAACCCGCCAACCTCGACGCCATGGCGGCACTGCTCGAGGGCTGCGCCGAGACCTACGACGTCACCGTGATCGACACGCCAGCGCTGCTGAACGAATCCGATGCGGCGCTGCTGGCTCAGATCAGACCGGTGTGATCTTGGTGGCGCGCTACGGCGAGGTCACGCGGGCACAGTTGGGCACCGGACTTGAGCTGCTGACCCGCGCCCGCGCTCGACTCGTCGGGGTGGTCTTCACCGGGGTTCCGCTGCGCGGACCTGACAGCCTGAGAGACCCTCGGTCTTCGCGCTCACGCCGGCGACGTCGTGATGCCGGACCCGGACCCGATGCAGGTCCCCACGAGCCCGGGCGGAACTTGAGCGCCCGCGCCTCCGGACTCTCCTGGGCGCGACGACGTCGGCTCCCTGACGGCACCCTGGCGCTCTCCGAGGCTGCCCCGCGCAGCGCGCACATCTTCTCGCTGCCTCAGGACAGGACGTGATCTGTCTTCATGGCTGCTCCGACTCCGGGCCCCGCCGCTGCCTTCGAAGGCGGCCGATCCCGACTGCTGCACCCCCGGTCAGGTGATCCAGCACGGCTCCACCGGCCTCGCCCCCTGCACCATCGATCCATTCCTGAGGAGACCTGAGATGACTGTCATCCCGTCCTTGAACGTTCCGCTGCTCAACGTCGACGTCACTCCGTTGCGCAGGGAGGAGCTGCTGGCCCATATCCGCGACGCCGCCCGCGAGCACCGTCGGATGCTCGTCGCCGGGCACAACCTGCACTCCGTCTACCTCTGGCACAACCTGCCGGAGTTCCGCGACTTCTACGACCGGGCCGGCGCCGTCGTCGTCGACGGCATGCCGCTGCTGGCCCTGATGCGGATCGGGCTCCGGGTGCCGCTGCGCACCGAGCACCGGATCGGCTCCACCGACTGGGTGGAGGGCCTGGCGGAGCTTGAGGGGATCCAACGCGTCTCTCTGCTCGGGGGAACGCCGGCCGCGAGCGCAGCGGTGCGCAAGCATCTGCGCTCCCTGGACGGCGCGGTCGACTGGCAGGCCATCCCCGGTGACCCCTGGCGCGCGGAGAACCTCGAAGAGGTCGCGGCCAGCATCCGGGAGCACGACCCGCAGGTGCTGCTGATCGGCATGGGCATGCCGTTGCAGGAGCGGATCGCCGACGAGCTCGCCTCACGCGTGGACGTCCCGGTGATCGCCACGGTGGGCGGCGCGCTGGACCAGCTGGGCGGCACGCAGTCCCTCGCCCCTCGCCGGCTCGGCGCGATGGGGCTGGAGTGGGCGTGGCGCCTGGCCACAGACCCGCGGAGGCTCGCCGGACGCTATCTGTTGGAGCCCATGAAGCTCGCCGCGCTGCTGATGTGGAGGGCCTGATGAGCATCGACACCCCCTCCAGGGTTCAGGCCGGGAAGGTCGCGAGCTTCGACGCCGAGCTGGCAGCAGGCCCGGCCCCTGCGCACGCCCCGTCCCTGACCGCCGTCATTCCCACCGTGGGACGACGTTCCCTCAAGCGCGCCGTCGCCTCGGTGCTGCGTCAGTCCTTCGACACCACGGCTCTGGTGGTCCTGGACCGGCCCGAGGACGCCGGGTGCGTCGAGACGCTGCTCAAGGGCCTGCCGCACATCCTGGTCCCCACCCCAGGAGGGCTCGGGGCCGCCGGTGCGCGCAACCTCGGGGTGCGCAGCGCCGGCACCACGCATGTGGCCTTCCTCGACGACGACGATGAGTGGGTCTCCGAGAAGGCAGCCCTGCAGATGGCGATGGTCGACGAGAACACCGTGGTCACCTCCCGTGCGCTGCTCGTCGGGACCTCGAGCCGGGTGGTCCCGGAGCGGCTCTATCAGGGCCAGGGACAGGACGCGGAGGCAGTGGTGGACTACATCCTCGACCGCTCCACGCTGCGACTCCGCCGCACCTTCATGCAGACCTCCTCGCTGCTGTGCAGCCGGGCGACCGCACTGCAGATCCCCTGGGACGAGGAGCTGAGCAGGCACCAGGACTGGGACTGGCTGGCTCGGCTGGACGCAGCCGGCAAGTCCCTGACGATGCTGCCCGAAGTCCTGGTCCGGGTGCATCAGGGCAGCGTGGGCTCGATCTCGCGCAGCGCCGACTGGAAGGCCAGCTCGCGCTGGATCGACTCGATCGGCACCACCGTCTCCGAACGCTCCGGTGCGGACTTCCGAGCCTCGGTGGTCGCGCGGGACGCGTTCGCCTCCGGGGCCTGGAACCAAGGAGTGCGTCAGCTGGTGAAATGCCTGCGCGCTCGCCCACACGCGGCCGCCGTCGTGGTCGCCATGTCCGGGATGCTGCAGGTCCGCGGACATGGCTGAGACAGGGCTGCCCGAGCATCCCGGGGTTCAGCGGTGCCGCACCCGGGGCCGCAGCGGAGCTGGACCGCGATGTTCGTGCGCACCGCCGGTCTGCGCGTCGCGGTGCTGCCGATCAGCGCACTCTGCGCCCTGACCACGGCGGGTCTCACCGTGCACTATGCGGGGGTGCTCGCCTTCGGGTTCATCACCCTGGTCGCGCAGCTCCAGCTCGCGCTCCCGTTCGCAGACCTCGGCATGGGCGCGGCCGTCGCCCGCGCGGCGGCCCGGGCCGATGGTTCGACCCGGGCGCTGCAGGGACTTCGAGCCCTGATTCGGCGCACCGCCCTGGTGCTGCTCGCAGTGGGACTCCTCGGTGCCACGGTCGCGGCGCTGAGTGGGATCTATGGGTTCTGGTCCAGAGTCTTCGACGTCCCCGAGGCGCTGGCCCCCGACGTGGATCTGGTCATGAGCCTGGTGCTCGGCGTGTTCTTCCTGAGCCTCCCGCTGGGCCTCGCCGAGCGGGTGCTGGTGGGCCGGGACCGCTCGGATGTGCTCGTGCTGCTGGGCCTGCTGCCCTCGGTGGGAAACCTGTTGGCGGTCTTCACGCTCGGCCAGCTGGGGGTGCCCGTGGCCTGGCTGGCGCTTGGTCTGCCGCTGAGCACGCTGAGCTTCCTCGGTCTCTGCGGCTATCTGGCCTTCCTGCACCCTCGCATCGGGATCCGCGGGATCCCTGCCCCCGCCCACCAGCCGGAGAACCCCACACCCTCCGAGCTCCATGAGCGCTCCGAGCCGGAGGAGTCTCGTCGGCGCCGCAGAGAGCTCACCGAGAGCACCTCCATCAGACTCATCCTCTTCGGCGGGCTCCCGGTGCTGCTGGCCACGGCCGGCATGGTGCTCTCCGAGCAGCACGGCCGACTCGTCCTCGCCGCCGCCGGGTCCCCGCTGGAGCTGAGTCAGTATGCCATCGCTCTGCAGCTGTACATGCCGATCTACTCGGTCTTCTATATGGCCGCCACGGTGCTGTGGCCACGGTTCGCGGTCGATCCCGGACCGGAGCTGTGGCTCCGAGCCAACCTGATGCTCACCGGGCTGGGCGTGGGGGCAGCCGTGGGCTACATCGTCTTCGCCCGCCCCGTGGCAGGTCTCGTGACCGGCGGCAGTCTGGTGCCCTCCTGGGGCGTGGTGCTCGGACTCGGAGCAGCGCTGGCGGCACAGGCCGCACACCTGACCCAGGTGAATCTGTTCACCGACCGCAGCGGATTCTGGCGGCAGGCCGCGATGTCGCTGTGCCTGCTCGCGTTCGTGGTGCCAGGAACCCTGCTGGGCATCCGGCTGGGACTCGGAGCAGCCGCCCCGGGCCTCTCGATGGCCGTGGGCGTGGTGATCGCCCAGGTGATTCCCGGCCTGGTCATGGCCTCCCGCATCCTCCGCGAGCCCGGCACCCCATCGAGCTCGCCGCCCCCCTCCGGACACGGCGCAGCCCCCTCCGGACACGGCGCAGCCGCCTCCGGACCTGATTCCGACTCCTTCGACCTCATCTCAGCACCTGCAGGTGCTCAGCAGCCTGTCACCCTTGAAAGGTAATCACGATGCGCCCATCACTTCGCCGCCTGCTGATCCCCCTGCCGGACACCTTCCTGCGGCAGATCATGTACCTGCGGTGCTACCGGCGCCGGGGTGACTTCAAGGACCCCACCCGGTTCAGCGAATTCCTGACCCAGCGGATGCTCCAAGACCGCAGTCCAGAGATCGCGTGGACCTGCGACAAGCGCGCCATGAAGGAATACGCCGCTGCGCACACCCCCTGGATCAAGGTACCGGAGACCCTCTGGCGGGGCACTGACCTGAGCCAGCTCGACCTCTCGAGCCTGCCGGAGAGTTGGGTCATCAAGCCGAATCACGGCAGCAATGCCGTGCACTTCGGCGACCCCAGCACCACCTTGGGGGAGCTGCGAGAGGTCACGCGAGGGTGGCTGCGTCCGTTCGACCGGATAGCCGTAGGGGAGTGGGCCTACACCGCCGCCAGACGAGAACTGATCGTAGAACCTCGTATCGGTTCCGGGCGGCCGCTGGCTGACTTCAAGATGTTTGTCTTCCATGGAGAGCTGAAGCTCGTGCTCACCTATCAGGGGCGATTCACCGATGGTCTCCGCGCGGTCTTCTACAACCGGGAGTGGGAGCCGCTCGATATCAGGAATGGGGCGCCCCGGGGGACGGTCTCGCCGAGACCCCAGAACTTCGAGGAGATGGTCCGCGCGGCTGAGACGCTCGGGGCGGGCTATGCCTCCATGCGAGTCGACTTCTATAACCTCGACGGCGACCTCTGGTTCAGTGAACTGACCCCTTATCACGGCGGCGGACTGGACCCGTTCACGCCTGAGTCGGTGGACCACCAGTTGGGCGCCTGGTGGGCCGGGGTCGGGGCCATCGAGGAACTCCCGGAGGGTCTTCCGCGACTGCTCCTCGCAGACCCCGAGGAGTCGGATCGACGGCCCGTCCTCGGCCACGAAGGGTCACAGAAGTGACCGCCCCGATCGCAGCAGCCGCGTCTGAGGCGGCTCCTGGCTCGACCCCGGACTCGCCGGAGGTGCCGACTTCTTGCTCTGACGTTGACCCCTCAGATCTTGCACCCGCACCGACGCCTGCTCCACAGGCCGTTCCCCTTGAAAGGTGACCACCATGCACCCGTCATTCCGTCGACTGCTGACTCCGATACCCGATCCGCTGCTGCGCCATGTCATGTATCGGCGTCGTTTCGGACGCTGGGGCGACTTCAGGAAGCGGCCCGCTTCACCGAGTTCCTGACCCAAAGGATGCTGCAGGACCGCAGCCCGGAAATCGCCTGGACCTGTGACAAGCGGGCGATGAAGGACTACGCCGCGGAGCACGCACCATGGATCCAGGTGCCGGAGACGCTGTGGCACGGCACCGATCTGGACCAGCTGGACCTTGCAAGCCTGCCGGACCACTGGATCATCAAGCCGAACCACCGCAGCAAAGCGGTCCACTTCGGGGACCGCGGCACGACCTTGGACGAGCTGCGCAGCGTGACCAAGGGCTGGCTTCGTCCCTATGACCGGATCGCCGTGGGGGAGTGGGCCTACACGCAGGCCCGGCGCGAGCTCATCATCGAGGCCCGGATCGGCTCCGGGGTCCCGTTGACCGACTTCAAGATCTTCGTCTTCCACGGCCGGGCCCATATCCTGCACACCGACCTCGGTCGCTTCACCGACGACTTCCAGGAGGTGTTCTACGACCGTGACTGGGAGCCGCTGAACATCACGAATGAGGTGCCCCAAGGGGTTGCCGCTCCGCGACCGGAGAACTTCCAGGATATGGTCCGCGCCGCGGAGACGCTGGGAGCCGGCTATGACTTCATGCGGGTGGATCTGTACAACCTCCACGGTGAGCTGTGGTTCGGCGAGCTGACCCCCTATCCCTCCGGCGGGATGGAGCCCTTCACCCCCGATGCGGTGGACCTCCAGCTGGGGGCCTGGTGGGCGGGGTTCGACACCGTGAAGGACTACCCGGTCGGACTGCCCCGGGTGATCTCAGCTGAGCAGTCCCTCGATGCCGAATCCGCCGCGGATCAGGATCGCAGTCCGGTCCGCACCCAGCGCGAACGGGCTCTGCCATGAGCACCCAAGCCAGCCCGGTGGGCGTCACCAGTGCCCAGCGGCAGCTCGACTGGATGAGCACCCCGGCGGGCCCGGCCTCGGCCCGACGCTGGCAGACCGGCTATGCCAGGCGGCTGGTCGTCACGGACCTCGCCGTCATCGTCGGCTCGCTGGCCTTGGGTCATCAGCTGGGCCTGCCAGGAATGGACGCGGTGAGCACCGGGCTGTTGGCTGCGCTGTGGATCACGACGCTGGGGGTGACCAGGTCTCGGGATTGGCGGCACATCGGTGCCGGGGTCACCGAGTACCGAAGGGTGCTGGTCGCCACCGCTGCGAGCTTCGGACTGTTCTTCGCGGTGCTGGTGGCCCTGGAGATCGCCATTGCGCGAGAGCACCTGATCTGGTCACTGCCGGTCGGGGCCCTAGGGCTGATGCTGGGTCGACTCCTCTGGCGCCGCCGACTGCATGCCCAGTGGCGTCGGGGCCTCTGGACCCACCGCGCCGTGGTGGTGGGGCACCCGGGGAAGGTGCGTCACGTGGTCTCCGCGGTGCAGGGATCCAAGACCGTGACCGGCACGATCGTGACCGCCACCCACCTGGTGGCAGGCGAGCGCACCGGCGACGACGCAGAGACCCGCGAGCGCGCGGTCGTCCAGATCCTGGACGTCGTCACGCGCAGCGCGGCTGACCTGGTGCTGCTCACCGAGACGGATTCACTCTCGGCGCAGGGAGTGCGGGAGCTGGGCTGGGCGCTGGATGCGCTGGATGTGAACCTGGTGGTGGTGCCCTCGCTCACCGAGACCTCCGGGTCGCGGATCAGCTCGCATATGATCGCCGGAGTGCCGCTGCTGCACGTGGCCTACCCCCGGCTCACCGGGATCGCCCGGCTGACCAAGCGCACCTTCGACCTCGTCTTCTCCGCCCTGGCGCTGCTGATGCTGGGGCCGCTGCTGATCAGCATCGCCCTCTGGGTGCGTCTGGACAGCCCCGGGCCGGTGCTGTTTCGCCAAGAGCGCGTGGGGATTCATCACTCGCGCTTCTCGATGCTGAAGTTTCGGTCCATGGTGGTCAACGCGGAGGAGTATCTCTCGCTGCTCCAAGCCCGGTCCGAGGGCAACGGCGTGTTGTTCAAGATGCACCAGGACCCGCGGGTGACCCGGATCGGGGCGGTGCTGCGCCGGCTGAGCCTGGATGAGCTCCCGCAGTTCTACAACGTGCTGCGCGGCGAGATGTCCGTGGTGGGGCCGCGTCCGCCGCTGCCCGTGGAAGTGGAGACCTATGACGAGCACGCTCATCGGCGGCTGCTCGTGAAGCCCGGGATCACCGGGCTGTGGCAGGTGACCGGGCGTTCTGACCTCTCCTGGGAGGAGAGCGTCCGGCTGGACCTCTACTACGTGGAGAACTGGACGCTGTTGGGCGACATCCAGATCGTGCTGCGCACCGCGCGGGCGGTCTTCGGCGGGGCCGGGGCCTACTGACCTGACCTGACCTGACCTGACCTGACCTGACCTGACCTGACCTGGTCCGACTCTGCTGTCGGTCGCCTCGGGACCTCGGTCAGGCTGCGCCGGCGATCTCGCGGTAGCAGGCGATCGCCGGGCCCGGAGCGTCGTCGGCGATGAGCCGACCCTGCTCGAACACCAGCACCCGCTCGGCGCGCGCGGCGAGCTGAAGGTCATGGGTGGCCACGATCATCGGGGCCTGAAGCCCCATCAGCAGCTCGGTGAACTCCACGGTGCTGCGCAGATCCAGCAGCGTGGTGGGCTCGTCGGCCAGGACCAGACCCGGCTCCGCGGCCAGGACCCCGGCGAGCGCGACCTTCTGCCGCTCCCCGGAGGACAGCTCGTAGATGCTCGAGTCCTCACGGTCCCCGAGACCCATGGTGTCCAAGATCTCACGACTGCGCTCCCGCCGCCCGGCGGCCGAGCCGATGCTGCGACGCAGCGAGAATGCGATGTCCTCACCGACCACCGGCATGATCAGCTGAGCCTGTGGATTCGCGAAGATGAATCCGGGCCGCACACCCGCGGGACTGAGCTGGAGTGATCCCTCTGAGGGAGCCACCAGGCCCGCGATCAGGCGCAGCAGCGTGGACTTTCCCGAGCCGTTGGCGCCGATCACCGCGATCCGGTGCTGGTCCAGGGTCAGGGTCAGCGGGTGCAGGATTCGGCGCCTGCCGCCTTGAGCGGTGTCGACGTCGAATGCGACGGCATCGAGCGTCGTCGTTACACTAGAGAGGTTGTCCACCAAACCCACCCATCTGAAATTGTCAGGCCGGCGAACCGTGTTCGGCCCGAAGGGAAGCTGCACCGTTGATCAGCGTATCCAATCTTGAACTCCGCGCCGCGCGCGCCTGCTGATGGACGAGGTCAACTTCCGGATCGACTCCGGCGACAAGGTCGGGCTCGTCGGTCGCAACGGTGCGGGCAAGACGACGATGACCAAGGTGCTGGCCGGGCTGACCCAGCCTGCCGCCGGTCATGTGGAGCGCCGCGGCAGCATCGGCTATCTGCCGCAGGACCCCAAGATCGACGATATGGAGCAGCTTTCCCGCGACCGGATTCTCTCCGCCCGTGAGCTCGACGTGATCACCGCGAAGCTGCGCCAGGCCGAGCAGGACATGATGAGCACCGACGACGCCGTCCGGGACCAGGCCATGGCCCAGTACGGGAAGGTCCAGACCCGGTTCGACGCCGCCGGAGGCTACTCCGCAGAGGCCGAGGCCGCGATGATCTGCAACAACCTGGACCTGCCGGAACGGATCCTCACCCAGCCGCTGAAGACCCTCTCCGGTGGACAGCGCCGCCGCGTGGAGCTGGCCCGGATCCTGTTCTCCGACGCCGATTCGCTGCTGCTCGACGAGCCCACCAACCACCTCGACGCCGACTCCATCGTGTGGCTGCGCGATCACCTGCAGAGCTACGCCGGGGGAGTCCTGATGATCTCCCACGACGTGGAGCTCATCGAGTCCACCGTGAACAAGGTGTTCTACCTCGACGGCAACCGCACCACCCTCGACGTCTACAACATGGGCTGGAAGAAGTACCTGGTCCAGCGTGATCAGGACGCCGCGCGCCGCAAGCGTGAGTACGCCAACGCGGAGAAGAAGGCCAGCACGCTGCGCTTCCAGGCCGAGAAGATGCGGGCCAAGGCCACCAAGGCCGTGGCCGCGCAGTCCATGCTCAAGCGCGCCGACCGGATGATGGCCGGACTCGAGGGTGAACGCGCCGCCGAGCGTGTGGCGAACATCCGGTTCCCCGCCCCGGCCTCCTGCGGCAAGACCCCGCTCATGGCGGAGGGACTGTCGAAGTCCTACGGCTCGCTGGAGATCTTCAACGGACTCGACCTGGCGATCGATCGCGGCTCTCGCGTGGTGATCCTGGGCTATAACGGCGCGGGCAAGACCACGTTGCTGCGCCTGCTCGCCGGTGCCGCCGAGGCGGACGCGGGCCGGGTCATCAGCGGCCACGGACTCAAACTCGGCTACTTCGCGCAGGAGCACGACACCCTGGACACCGAGAGCTCGGTGCTGGAGAACATGAAGACCGCCGCGCCGTTCCTCAACGACACCGATCAGCGCAAGATCCTGGGCTCCTTCCTGTTCTCCGGCGACGATGTCAGCAAACCTGCCTCGGTGCTCTCCGGCGGTGAGAAGACTCGGCTGGCGCTCGCCTCGTTGGTGGCCTCCAGCGCGAACGTGCTGCTGCTCGATGAGCCCACGAACAACCTGGACCCGGCCAGCCGCGAGGAGATCCTCGCCGCGCTGCGCACCTACGAGGGTGCAGTCGTCCTGGTCAGCCACGACCCGGGCGCGGTCGAGGCGCTGAGCCCGGACCGGGTGCTGCTGCTGCCCGACGGCGAGGAAGACCTCTACACCAAGGACTACGAGGACCTGATCACGCTCGCCTGAGCTGCGGCTTCCACGGTGTGAACAGGAGCCTCTCAGGACCGACCGGGACTCGTGCAGGGCGGGCCGGTGCTGAGGCGAGGCTCGCCGGATCGCCCTGACACCTGACTCGCTGCTGGGCGGCCCGCGCGGTCGTCGTCTGCTGCTGGAGTCCACGCTGGCCTCGGAGTGGAGTCTCGAATCGGGGAGCTTACGCCTCTCCGCGGTGGTTCATCAGGCAGCGGGGAGACTCGAACCGGGCGGAGAGCACCGTAGCTGGCTCATGTGCGCGCTGGAAGTCCTCGGGGCGGGGCCGGGGACGGCCTCTGGCGGCAGGTTGAGTCCTGTGCCCAGGACGAGTGCCCACCCGCAGGGTGATGCTCAGCGGTGCAGCCGCTGGTCCACCCAGGCGTCTTCGAGGTCCTCATCGGAGAGCTTGCCGGTCTTGATCCGCGCTCGGCGCTTGGCCTCGCGGATCCTGTCCTGGGCAGGGGCCGAGGAGGCCGCGTGCACCGGAGCCCCGTCTTGGCCTGCGGCATGGTGTGGCTCTCCCGAGATCAGCGCCTCGGCCTGCTCGTAGTCCCGGTTGCGGGCATGGATCCGGGCCGCGTAGCCCCAGCCGATGAAGCCGAGCAGCCCGAAGGTGATCCACTGCATCGAGTACGACAGGTGTGGGCCCTCATCCTGGGAGGGCCGGATGAGCTGCCGGGGCGCGATCTCCGGCGCCGGAGATTCCTCGGCCATGAGCCCATAGCCACCGGTCAGCAGGTCGTAGCCGAGCTGGTCCTGGTACTCGATGAGGTCGATCGAGGCCAGCTGACCCTCGGGTGCGCCGCGGTTGATCTCCGGCTCGGCGGGCCGGATCCGGGCCACCAGGTCCACCTCGCCCTCGGGCGGAGCCGGGTTCAGCGCGGGCTGGGATCCGTCGGTGCTGTCGGTGGGAAGCCAGCCGCGGTCGATGACCACCACGTCCTCGGTGCCTGTCACCGCGAAGGGGACCACCGACTCGTAGCCCACCGAGCCGCTGTGTCCACGGTTGCGGACCAGCCGGGAATCCTGGGTCAGGTACTCGCCGCTGAGCTCCACGACGGTCCACTCATCCTGCTCATCGGCGGCCTCGAAGAGCTCCCGGGCCTCGGCGTAGGGGATCGGGTCCTGGTCGTAGTTCTCCACGATCCGGTTGATCTCCTCCAGCGCGACCTCGCGGCGGTCGATCTGCCACTGACCCAGGAACACGCAGGCCACCGCGAAGAGCACGCAGATGCCCAGCCAGCCCAGCCAGGTGGGGGTCAGCAGGAACCGGTAGCGCCTCACGGGTCCGCCTGCTGCGGCTCATCGGAGGTGCCGCCGGGGCCGGAAGGGCCGGCGTCGAGCGGTTCGGTGCTGCGCCAGAACAGCCGCTGAGTCAGGTAGTTCTCCAGCCAGGGCCGGTGCTCCTCGCAGGCCAGCCAGATCTTGCGCCGTTCGGGCGTATGGACCTTCGGGTTGTTCCACAGCACCTGCCAGGTCGCGTCGAGCCGACAGTCCTTGCGCGAGCACTGTGGAGTCTGCGGTCCGGGCTGCGCGCCGGCGC
Organism: Nesterenkonia sp. AN1; assembly: GCF_000582475.1. Taxonomy (NCBI): domain Bacteria; kingdom Bacillati; phylum Actinomycetota; class Actinomycetes; order Micrococcales; family Micrococcaceae; genus Nesterenkonia; species Nesterenkonia sp. AN1. The sequence continues at coordinate 16,906 of NZ_JEMO01000019.1, read as the reverse complement.
CGCCCAGAGTGTTCAAGAGGTCCATCAGCGGTGCATGTCCTGATCATCGAGGGGCTGGTTCGATCCGTCCTGCGGCTGCGGCTGCGGCTGGGCGTCGTCGCTGGTCGCCGGATCCGCATCGGTCGGGTCCTCGGGACCTACCAGCTCGCCGGGGATCACCTCGGACTCGGAGACCCCGTTGGAGAAGCCATTCTCGGAGTCAGATTCTTCCTCTTCCTCCTCCCACCACTGCTGGTCAGCGTCTGGCTCGCCCTGTTCATGGGCGGTGGCCAGCATCGCGGGGGTGTCCAGGTCCTCGGACTCCCGACGCCCCATGTAGCGGTCGGCACCGACATTGGCGGTGGTGACTGCGACATAGGGCAGGATCACCGCGGCGGCCAGCAGCACCCAGGTCATCCAGTTCTGCAGGATCACCGCAAGGATGAAACACACCATACGGATGCCCATAGACACCGCATAGCGCACCATCCTTGAGTGCTGCTCGTCACTGTGCTTCTGAGGAGCATCAGTGATCGAGTGGACCTGGTCGCTCACCGGTCCATTCTAGGGTGCCAACCTGGTGCCCGACGGCGATGTGACGCGACGGTCACATAGCCGCTGGCATAGGCTGGGCCGAGAAGCCCTACCGGGCCGTGGGCGGGACCTCACGAGGGTGCGCCGGATCGGCCGCAGAGACGTAACAAGGAGACTCATGACCGCACGCAGCGTACTGATCACCGGTGGAAATCGCGGCATCGGCCGCGCCATCGCCGAGGCGTTCATCGCCAACGGGGACAAGGTCGCCGTCACCACGCGCAACGGAGACGCCCCTGAAGGTGCGCTCGGCGTCGCCGCCGACGTCACCGACGCGGCCTCGGTGGACGCCGCCTTCACCGAGGTCGAGCAGGCCCACGGGCCGGTGGAGATCCTGGTCGCCAACGCCGGGATCACCCGCGACACCCTGCTGATGCGGATGAGCGAGGAGGACTTCACCGATGTGCTCGACACCAACCTCACCGGAGCCTTCCGGGTGCTCAAGCGCGCCTCCAAGGGCATGATCCGGATGAAGAAGGGCCGGGTCGTGCTGATCTCCTCGGTGGTCGGGCTCTACGGCTCTCCGGGACAGATCAACTATGCCTCCTCGAAGTCTGGTCTGATCGGCATGGCCCGCTCACTGACCCGAGAGCTCGGCAGCCGCGGGATCACCGCCAATGTCGTCGCCCCGGGGTTCGTACGCTCCGATATGACCGACGAGCTGGATGACGCCACCCAGGCCAAATACCTGCAGAACATCCCCGCAGGACGCTTCGCAGAGCCCACCGAGGTGGCCTCGGTGGTGCGCTGGCTCGCCTCCGCAGAGGCCGGCTACATCTCCGGCGCCGTCATCCCGGTCGACGGCGGCCTGGGCATGGGCCACTGAGCCCGACCATCGCGCGGGCCGTCGCGGCGCGCACCCCAGCAAACATCACGTACCAGCAGAACCGAGGACACAGTCATGACAGAGCAGGATCTCGCCGGCATCGGCGCCATCATCACCGGTTCATCGCGCGGCATCGGTGCCGCCACCGCGGCCCTGGTCGGGGCTCGCGGCGCCGGCGTCGTGGTCAACTACCGGCAGAAGGCCCCCCGCGCCAAGAAGGTCGTCGCGGGGATCGAGGAATCCGGTGGACGCGCGGTGGCCGTGGGCGCCGACCTTACCGAGGCCGCCGGGGCCCAGGCGCTGGTGGACGCGGCGGTGGAGAACTTCGGTGCACTGAACCTGCTGGTGCTCAACGCCTCCGGCGGCATGGAATCCGGCCGAGGTGAGGACTACGCGCTGAAGCTCAACCGCGACGCTCAGGTGCAGATGGTGCGCACCGCGATCGAGGTGATGCCGGCAGGCTCCCAGATCGTCTTCGTGACCAGCCACCAGGCGCATTTCATCAAGCAGACCGCCACGATGGACGCCTATGAGCCGGTGGCGCGTTCCAAGCGGGCGGGAGAGGACGCGCTGCTGGAGCTGATCCCTGAGCTCGACGCCAAGGACATCACGCTGAGCATCGTCTCCGGAGACATGATCGAGGGCACCATCACCGCGACCCTGCTCGAGCGTGCCGAGCCCGGCGCCCTGGAAACCCGCCGCGAGGCCGCCGGACGGCTCTACAGCGTGGAGGAGTTCGCGGTGGAGATCGCGGCGCTCATCGGGCGCAAGGACCTCGCGCAGGGGCACACCGAACTGGTCGGCGGTGCGGAGGACTTCCTGGCGGCCAACGGCTGAACACTGCGCGGGCTGAACGGCCCGGGCGACGAGCGGTCACGGCCCCAGCAGCAGCGCGGCGGTGGGCACCAGGATCAGTGCCGCCACGATTCCCACGATGCCGCCCAGCGCGGCCCGGCCCAGCGGCTCGGGCGGGACCAGCAGCCTGCGCAGCCGCGCCGTGGTGATCAGCTCGGACTGTTCCTGCACGGCGGGATCCCCGGTGAACGTCTCATCGACCGTCGCCTCGCGGCGCACGTCGCGGTGTTCCAGTCCGGAGGAGCTCAGGGCCAGGGCGCGCACCAGGTCCTCACGTCGATGGGCGCGCAGGGCGCCGTCGTCGGCCAGCATCTCGGTGAGCTCGGTGACCGCGGCACGCCCGTGCCGAGTGGTCGGCAGCCAGGGCAGCGCGCGGTACCAGGCCTCGAACGCCATGGTCAGGAAGTGATGTCGCTGCTGCAGATGCGTCTGCTCGTGCGCGACGACGGCGGCGAGCTCGCCCTCGGAGAGCTGATCCAGCAGGCCCCGGGAGAGCACCGTGACCGAGCCGGAGTTGGTCCGGCCGGGCAGGCAGTAGGCCAGCGGCGCGTCATGTTCCAGGACGTGGGCGTGGAGCAGCTCCGGAGAGAGGTTCAGGTGCCGTCCCAGGGTGGCCGCCTGGTCGCCCTGGACCGGAGTCGAGAGCAGCCGGACCACATCGCGGTGCCGCCGGCGCTGGCCCAGGACCCGCACGTAGGTCAGCAGCAGCGTGGCCAGCAGGTGGCATCCCAGCAGCACTCCCAGGCACAGCGCGAAGATATGACCGGCGTGCACGTCGAGCTCGGTCAGCGCGGCGAAGTCGGCCGCGGCCGAGAGGCGCAGCACGTGCAAGGCCGCGCCCGGCACCGACTCTCCGAAGGGGCCCAGGCCGTAGACGATCGGGGCGCCCACCATGGAGAGCCCGCCGGCCAGGGCGATGGCCTGCCACAGCAGCATCGCCGCCCAGGGGGAGCGGGCGCGGAACTTCGCCTGGCTGAGCACCCGGGGCACCGGGACCGCCAGGGCGAGGGCCAGCGCGGCGAGGCAGACGGCGAGAAAGGTCACCGGCTCAGTTTAGTCTGCGAGGCGTCGGGCCTTCGGACGGTGCATGCGCATCGGGCGCGGGGATCCTCCGCCGTCGCGGCTATTTCTGCAGCAGCCGGCGCAGCGCCGCGGCCTCGGAGTCGGGGATGCCCCCGATGAACCGGGCGAGCACTGCCTCGCGGTCTCCCGCAGTGCCCAGCACCTCGTTGAGCATCTCCACGGTGTGCTCCTCACGGGAGGCCACGGCCGTGTAGCGGTGCGGGCGGGTGGAGCGTTCACGCCGGACCATGTCCTTGCGCTCCAGGCGGGAGAGCACGGTCAGCACCGTGGTCACGGCCAGGTCCTCGCCGAGCCGGTCGCGCACATCATTGGCGCTGAGCGACTCGCCGCCGTCCCAGAGCAGGCTCATGACTGAGCGCTCGAGTCCTCCGAGAGTGGCCATCTGCAGGTGCTCCTTATCGCGGTGACACGTCGACAATCCTGGTGAGAGCGGGAACCAAAGCGTCTTCTCAGTCAGGTGATGTCAACAGGATACTCCTGCGGACCGTCGATTTCTACACGCTGTAGTAATGGTGTGTCATGTGGCCGCGACCGCCGCGGCGGCAAGAGCCTCGGGGCTGGGCGCGACCGCGTCCACTCCGCGTTCCAGTGGGATCCCAGACCCGTCGCGGCGCACCATCTCGGAGGGAAGATTCCGTGCGACGCCGTTGCGCGCGGCCCCCAGGGCCGGCCCGAACCCGGCCCAGCCCAGCTTCAGATGGTCTTCTCCGCGCATGAACCGGTGAGCCCGCACCCCGGCGGTGCCGCGACCCTTGGCGGGGAACTCGGCGAAGTCGGTGAGCTTGATGCTGCCGGCCTCGAAGCCCTCCAGCGGGGTGTCCCCGGCGGCGAGGGTCACCACCAGCGCCGAGGTGCTTCCCTCGGCGTCCTCCGGTGCTCCAGCGGCGGGGACCACCGAGAAGCCGATCACAGTGTCCTCAGGAGCCAGCTTGATCCCGAGCATCCCGGACGCGGTGCGCCCCTGGGCCCGGACCAGCGCGGCCTCGAAGCGCAGCAGCTGCGCGCCGGCGGTGATGAAGCAGAGCTGGTCGGCGTCGTCGGCGGCCACGGCGGCCCCGATGACCCGGTCCTGGGCGCGGCCCTCACCCTTGAGCGAGATCACCTCCCAGTCGTCGCGGTTCAACGGATAGTCCGGGTTCACCCGTTTGACCCGGCCCTGCGCGGTGCCCAGGGCGATCACCGCATCCAGGGGCACGAACGCCAGGAGCTCCTCGGCCTTCTCCAGGTGCAGGAACTCCTTGGCCTTCACGCCCTGGTTGAGATTGACCATCCCGGAGGACATCTCCACGGCGGGCATGTCCACCACGGGGACCCGGATCATCCGCCCGGCCGTGGTGACCGCGCCGATTTCGCCGCGAGCGCTGGTGGGCACCACGGAGGTCAGCGCATCATGGCGGGCGCGCCGGGTGGGGTGGACCACGCTGGAGCGGTTGGTGGTCCGAGCCAGCTGACCCGAGCTGGAGAGCACCGCCCAGCAGGGCGCGTCGGGGATCTGCAGGCTGGACCCGGCGGCGGGTGCGGCGGGGTCTGGCTGCACGGCCACCGCCGGTGCGGCCTCGGCGTCGAGCAGCTCGGTGCGCCGGTCATCGCCGTACTTCGCGGCCACCTCATCGAGCTCCGCGGCGACCAGGCCGCGCAGCCGGTCTTCCGAGCCGAGGATCGCCTCGAGCTCGGCGATCTCCGCCTCCAGGCGCTCCTTCTCCTGCTCCAGCTCCAGGGCGGAGTAGCGGGTGAGCTGGCGCAGGCGCAGCTCGAGGATGTGATCGGCCTGGGCCTGGCTCAGGTCGAAGATCGTCATCAGTCGGGCCCGGGCAGCCGCGGTGTCCTCGGCGGCGCGGATGATCTGGATCACCTCGTCGATGTCGAGGATCGCGATGAGCAGCCCCTCGACCAGGTGCAGCCGGGCCTGGCGCTTGCGCAGCCGGTAGGCGCTGCGCCGGCGCACCACGTCGAGCCGGTGGTCGACATAGACCTGCAGCATCTCCAGCAGGCCCAAGGTGCGCGGCTGCCCGTTGACCAGCGCGACATTGTTGATCCCGAAGGAGTCCTCCAGCGGGGTGTACCGGTAGAGCTGGCCGAGCACCGCCTGCGGGTTGAAGCCCGCCTTGAGCTCGATGATCATCCGCAGCCCGTGCTTGCGGTCGGTGAGATCCAGGACGTCAGAGATGCCGGTGAGCTTCTTGGCCTGAACCGCGTCCTTGATCTTCTCGATGACCTTCTCCGGGCCGACCATATAGGGCAGCTGGGTCACCACGATCCCGGTCTTGCGGGCCGAGACCTGCTCGATGGAGACCTTCGCCCGGGTCTTGAAGGTGCCGCGGCCGGTGCGGTAGGCATCCCTGATCCCCTCGAGTCCCACGATCCGCCCGCCGGAGGGCAGGTCGGGGCCGGGGATGTGATGGATCAGGTCCTCGAGGGTGGACTCCGGGTGCAGGATCAGGTGCTTGGCCCCATTGATCACCTCGCGCATGTTGTGCGGCGGCATGTTCGTGGCCATGCCCACCGCGATGCCGGAGGCCCCGTTGACCAACAGGTTGGGGAAGGCGCTGGGCAGCACGCCGGGCTGGGTGAGCTGGTTGTCGTAGTTGGGCTCGAAGTCCACGACGTCCTCGTCGAGGTCCGCGGTCATCGACAGCGCCGGGGCGGTCATCCGGGCCTCGGTGTAGCGCGGGGCGGCGGGCCCGTCGTCGAGCGAGCCGAAGTTGCCGTGCCCGTCCACCAGCGGCAGACGCAGCGCGAAGGGCTGGGCCATGCGCACCAGCGCGTCATAGATCGCGGCGTCGCCGTGCGGGTGCAGCTTGCCCATCACCTCGCCGACCACCCGCGCCGACTTCACATGGCCCTTCTCCGGGCGCAGGCCCATATCGGACATCATGTAGAGGATCCGGCGCTGCACCGGCTTCAGACCGTCCCGGGCGTCCGGCAGGGCGCGCGAATAGATCACCGAATACGCGTACTCCAGGAAGGAGGTCTCCATCTCCGCGGAGACGTCGATGTCGATGATGTTCTGCTCCGGGGTGACCGGGGGGTTCTCGGCGCTCTTGGAACGGCGGGCCATAGCGAGGGTGCTGGTCCTGTATCTCTCGGTGATCAGGTGCAGCTCGGAGGGTGGGTATCCATCTCCGGGCGAGGGTGGTTAGTCTTGATCCTATGGGTGAGACACCCCGAACCGGCGGATATCCGGCCCACTGGGAAGCTGATGTCGTGCTGCGCGATGGGGCCGCAGCCCATCTGCGCCCGATCAACCCGGAGGACGCGGAGCGGCTGCAGCGCCTGCATTCCTCCCAGTCAGAGTCCTCGATCTACCTGCGATATTTCACGTTCAAGTCTGCGCTGACCGAGAAGGAGCTCGCCCGGTTCACCCGCGTGGACCACGTCGACCGGGTGGCGATGGTGATCCTGCTCGACGATGAGATCATCGGGGTGGGCGGCTATGACCGGATCGATGGCACCGGGGAGGCCGAGGTCTCGTTCAACATCTCCGACCGCCACCAGGGCCGCGGACTCGGCTCGATCCTGCTGGAGCATCTGGCCGCAGCCGGACGCGAGCGCGGACTCGAGCGGTTCTCCGCCGAGGTGCTGCCGGAGAACCGCAAGATGCTCGGGGTCTTCTCCGAGGCCGGCTACGAGACCCAGCGCAGCTCGAGGACGGCGTGGTGATGGTGGAGTTCCCCATCGACCCCACCGAGCGCTCCCGGGCGGTGATGGAGGCTCGCGAGCACCGCGCCGAGTCCCGCAGCATCGCCGAGCTGCTCGCGCCGGAACAGGTCGCAGTGATCGGGGCCTCGCGCGAATACGGCTCGGTGGGCTACCACCTGGTGCAGAACCTGATCGAGGGCCACTTCACCGGGGGAGTGCACTCGGTGAATCCGGAGGCCTTCGAGGTCGGCGGGGTGGAGGCCTATGCCTCGCTGGCACACATCAAGCAGGTGGTGGACCTCGCCGTCGTCGCGGTGCCGCCCGAGCGCCTCAGCGAGGTGGTGGCGGACTGCGGACGCAACGGGGTCAAGGGGATCCTGGTGATCACCGCTCCTGATCTGGGCCGGGACTCCGAGGCGGCGGACCACCAGCGGCTGGATCAGCGGGAGCTGGTCCGCCTGGCCCGGCGCTGGGGGATGCGGGTGATCGGTCCGGCCTCGGTCGGGCTGCTCAACACCGACCCGGACGTCTCGTTGAACGCCTCCCTCTCGCCGACCATGCCGCTTCGCGGCGGGGTGGGACTGTTCAGCCAGTCCGCCTCGATCGGGGTCTCGCTCTTCGCCCAGGCCAACCGGCGCGAGCTGGGACTGTCCTCGGTGATCTCCGCGGGCAACCGCGCAGACCTCTCCGGCAATGACGCGATGCAGTACTTCGAGGACGACGACTCGACCCGCGCCGTCGGGGTCTATCTGGAGAGCTTCGGCAACCCGCGCAAGTTCTCCCGGATCGCGCGCCGGCTCTCGCGCACCAAGCCGGTGGTCGTGGCGAAGTCCGACGTGATGGGGCGCAGTCTGCCCCCCGGCCATGAGGTCCGCACCACCCGGGCGCCGATGGGCGCGGTGGACTCGATGTTGGAGCACTCCGGGGTGATCCAGGTGGGCAACCACGATTCGCTCATGGACGTGCTGCAGGTGCTCGCCACCCAGCCGCTGCCCGGCGGCGGGCGGGTCGGGATCCTCTCGAACTCGCCCTCGATGAGCCGGATCCTGGCGGACACCGCCGGCACCCTGGACCTCACCGCGACCCACGTCGTCGGGGATCTGGACCTCGATCTTCCGCGCGCCGAGGCCGACGCCGCGCTGGCCGGAGCGCTGCAGGAGCTGTTCACCGCCGAGGACGTCGACGCCGTGGCACTGTGCCTGCAGCCGGCGGTCACCGGGGAGCACTATGACCACAGCCGGCTGATCTCGCAGACCGCGCGCCAGCACACCAAGCCGATGGTCGCCTCCTGGATCGGGGTGCTCGACACCAGCGTGCCGCTGAACCACATCGGCAACGCGGCGCCGGTGATCGAGAAGGGGTCGCTGCAGCAGGGGTTCCCGGTGTTCTCCTCCCCGGAGCGCTCACTGACCGCGCTGGCGAAGATCGTGCGCTATCAGCGATGGCGCTCGCAGGGCATCGGGGAGCCCTATGTCCCGGCCGGCCTGGAGGGCACCACGGTCTCCCGGCGCGGCGACGAGCTGCTCGACGGCTGGCTCCAGGGCCTCGAGGGTGCGACGCTGCGCCAGCTCGAGCCCGAGCGCTGCGCCGAGCTGCTGGAGGTCTACGGGCTCTCGATGCTGCGCTCGGTGGCCTTCTCCACCGAGGACGAGGCGCTGGCCGCCGCACAGACGCTGGGCTATCCGGTGGCGGTGAAGTCCACGAACACCTATCTGCGCCACCGCCTGGACCTCGGCGGGGTGCAGCTGAACATCGAGGATCCCGAGGCGCTGCGCCGGGCGATCGGCGAGATGCGCCGGGCGCTGGCCGACTATGAGCCGGCGGGTCTGGAGCTGCAGTCCATGGCGCCGACCGGGCAGGGCTGCGTGATCCGCGCGATCGAAGACCCGCTGATGGGTCCGGTGGTCTCCTTCGGGCTCTCCGGGGACGCGGTGGAGCTGCTCGACGACTGGGCGCATGCGGTGCCGCCGCTGACCGACCAGGACGTGCGCGGGCTGCTGCGCCGGCCCCGCGCGGCGAAGCGGCTCTTCGGCTATAAGGGCGTGCCCGCGGTGGACATCGCGGCACTGGAGGACACGCTGCAGCGGGTGGCGACGCTGAAGGACAACCACCCGCAGGTGGCCTCCCTGGAGCTGACCCCGGTGCTGGCCTCCCCGGAGGGTGTGCAGGTGTTGCACGCCGCGATCGAGATCGCCAACCCGGAACAGCGCACCGACTCGGCCCGCCGGGCGATCAGTCGCTACTGACCCGCTCCTGCTGTGCCCAGGAGGGGCGGGTCAGCGGACGCTTCCGGTGGCTTGGATATGCTCGCGCAGCAGCGCCAGACCCTGGTCCAGGCTCACCCGCGGGGTCCAGTCCAGGGCACGCTGGGTCTTGCGCTGGTCGAACCAATGCGCGGTGGAGAGCTGCTCGGCGAGGAACTTCGTCATCGGGGGCTCGTCGGCGCGCGGGCCGGCGAGCTTCTCGCTGAGCGCCCAGACGCGTTCGACGACGGCGCCGAGGCCCTTGGCGAGCCCGGGGGACAGTCGCAGCCGGGGCGCGGGGGCCCCGCCGGCGGCGGCGATCCCGGTGATCAGCTCACCGATCGGGCGGGGTTCGCCATTGGTGAGCACCAGGCGCCTCCCGGCGATCTGCGGAAGCCGGCGCAGCCCGGCGACGAAGGCGTCCACGGCGTTGTCGATGTAGAGCGTATCCACCAGCGCGGCGCCGGAGCCCAGGATCGGCATCCGTCCGGAGCGGGCGCGGTCGATGATCCGGCTGGTGAGCTGCCCGTCCCCGGGGCCCCAGACCAGGTGCGGACGCAGGATCAGCACGTTGAGATCCGCCGCTCCGCGGGCCTCGACGAGGAGCTCGGCCTCGGCCTTGGTCTTGGCGTAGCTGCCGACGGCGTGCTGCGGATCTGCCGTCCCGGCGCCGACGCCGATGAGCGAGGCCCCGGCGTGGGCCACCGAGGGGGAGGAGACGTGGAGGAAATCGGTCACACCCGCCGCCGCTGCGGCGTCGAGCAGCCGCTGGGTGCCGCGCACATTGACCTCCAGGAAGTCCTCATGCCGGCCCGAGACCGAGACCTTCGCGGCCATATGGATCACCGCGTCCTGGTCCTTCACCGCCCGGGCCAGCGCTGCGGGGTCGCTGAGCGAGCCGCGCACCTCGTGCACGCCCTGCAGCCCGGAGGCGCCGCGCTGGAGCACCGTGACCTGGTAGCCCTGCTCCGCCAGCCGTTGTGCGACGCTGCCGCCCAGCAGCCCGGAGGCGCCGGTGACCAGCACCCGGGCGCGGGTTCGATCAACCGGCTCATGGGGCGCCCACCTTCTCGCCGGAGAGCACCTTCTCGGCCCAGGCGGCCAGTCGGGTGCGGTCGATCTTGGAGTTGTGCCGCACGTCGGTGGGCAGCTCCTCGAGCACCAGCACAGCAGAGACCGGGACCTCGCCGGCGGCCTCACGGACCCGGGAGGCGAAGCTGGTCTCGGCCACCGGGGAGCGCCCGGTGCGCAGGCTGCGATCCGGGGCCGGTTCCACGATCACCACCACGGCCTGGGTGCCCTGGGGCCCCACCGGCACCGCGGCGCTGCGGGCCACCTCTTCGAGCGCATCCACCGGTGTCTCCACGGCGCCCGGGCCCATCGGCCCGGCGGGTGTGCTCAGCACATGCTGCAGCCGACCCTCGATCCAGAGCCGGTTCTCGGCGTCGAAGTGTCCGATGTCATTGGTCCGGTGCCAGATCAGCCCGTCAAGGGTGTCCCGGCGGGAGGTCCGCTCGGTCTGCCAGAGCCGGTCATATCCGGCCTTCAGGTGCGCCGCGGAGACCACGATCTCGCCCAGCACACCGACCGCCTCGGCGGGTTCGCGCAGCTCCTCTGCGGGCCGTCCCAGCCCGTCCAGCGGGGCCAGTGCGAAGCGGACGCCCGCGACCGCGGTGCCCACGCAGACCCCGGACTGGCCGGTGGCGACCGCCTCGATCACCTGGCGGCGCTCGATGTCGGCCTGCAGCAGGCCCTCGGTCATGCCATAGGGGGTGTGGATCTGCGCACCCGGGAAGATCTCCTGGACCGCGTCCAGCAGGTCCGGGTGCACCGGGGCTCCGGCGGAGAGCACCAGCGTGATCTCGGAGAGTCCCCGGCGCTGCAGCTCGCTCAGCTCGCCCGTGGTGGCCACGACATTGCGCAGCGCGGCCGGGGAGCCGAAGAACATGGTGGCGCTGCCAGCCAGCGCGGCATCGGCCACGGCCGCGGCGGTGAGCGTGGCCGGACGGGTCACCGACATGTCAGGGGTCACCGAGGTGGCGCCGATGGCCGGTCCCAGCAGCGCGAAGGGCGCGAAGCCGGCGATCAGCGAGGCGCCGGGGCGAATCTCGAGGTGCTCCACCAGCAGCGCCACCAGGGCGCCGAGCCGTCCGTGGGTGTACATGACGCCCTTGGCCGGTCCGGTGGAGCCGGAGGTGAACAGGATCGCCGCGGGGTCCTCCGCGCCGGGTGTCGCCACCTGGTCCGGAGAGGCACCCTCGTGGCGGCTCAGCAGCGATTCCACCGAGGCGACGGTGCCCAGCAGCCGGGCCTGGCGCGCCGAGAGCGCCTGGGCGCTGATCCGTCTGCCGGGCCAGCCGAGGCTGCGCGCCAGGGTGAGCCCGGGCAGGGCACCGATGACCCAGTCGGGCCGGGCGGCGCGCACGGCGCGGGGTCATCCCGCGCACCCCCCAGCCCGGCGCGGCGACCACGGCCACCGCACCCAGGCGCAGGCAGGCGTAGAGAATCACGGTCGAGCGAGGCGCCGGCTGGACCAGCAGCGAGACCCGGTCACCGGGGCGGACCCCGGGTGTAGGTCAGACCCACGGCCAGCGCGTCGACCTGGGCGGAGAGCTCTTCCCAGCTCAGCGCCCGGTCTCCGGTGCCGGCGTCCTCGGCGTTGCTCCAGGCCTCGGGCTCGGCGGTCATGTCGACGACGGCGGGGCTGGCCCGCCGCTCCGAGCCGGCGAGTGTGCTCAGCTGCTCATGCATGCCGAGCACCCTGCCCGCCGGGGCGGGGGATTCCAACGCCGCCCGCGAGGCGCCGGCGCCGAAGTGGTCATCGAGCCAGGTGAAGATCGGGGCACTGAGGTCTCGGTCTTCGGCGAGCATGTGTCCGGCACCTTCGAATCGGTGCAGATCCGCGTGCGGCACCCGGGACTGCAGATCCGCCAGGTAGCGGTCCTGGAAGACCGGGTCCTTGGGTCCCCAGAGCAGCAGCAGCGGCTTGTCCCAGGAGCACAGGCCCGAGGAGACCTCGGTCAGCGCGGCACGGGAGACGTGGGTGGCCTCGGCCGGGATGTCGGCGACGAACCCGCCGATCCCGCCTCGTCCCAGCCGTGAGGTGTAGGGCGCCCGATAGGCCTCGCGGACCGCCTCGGGCAGCGGATCCTCGGTGAGGCCCAGCGTCACCTTCAGGAAGGCCTCGCTGGCGATGGTCGCGGCGGGCAGCACGGCCGGGGCCATCGCGGCGCGCAGCGCGGCGGGGACCTGGTCCTGCGTCGGGTGGTCCACCGCGGTGTTCAGCGAGATCGCCGCATCGACCCGGCCGGCGTGGCGCACCGCCCAGCCCAGCGAGATGATCCCGCCCCAGTCGTGGCCCAGGGTGACCAGCCGGGAGCCGGTGTCCACATCCAGGGCGTCCATGAGCGCGTCGAGATCGCCCAGGCGCTGCGGGAGCCGTCGGTAGCTGGGCGCCTCGGCGGCGGGCGGCACCGGATGGGCCAGCCGGTCCGAGAAGCCCATGTCCAGCTGGTCCGGGGCGATCACCCGCCAGGCGTCGCCGCTGCGGGCGCGTTCCAGCGATCCTGCGATCACGTGGCGCCACAGGTAGGACCAGGTGGGGTTGCCGTGGACCGCCAGGATCGTGCCGGTGGGGGTGATCCCGCGGGCCTCGAGCACCGGTCCGGTGTCCAGCACGTGGAAGCTCCGCGCGCCGTCTTCGGTCTTGGCCGTGACCAGCCGGGACCAGGCCGGGTCCAGGCCGGGGAAGCTGGTGCCGGGGGCGTGGTCGGCGGGCAGCCGCGCGCCGGCAGCCGGGATCGCCGTGAAGCGCCCGGAAAGGTCTCTCAGGCTCACCATTCGATCTCCAGCATCGCGGTGTTGAGCCCGGAGCCGACGCCTATGCACAGCACCCGGTCGCCGGGCTGCAGCCGATCGGCCTCCCTCGAGAGGGTGATCGGCAGCGAGGCGGGTCCGACGTTGCCCAGCTCCGGGAAGGTGACCGGGACGCGCTTCTTGTCCAGCTTGGCGGCCTTCACGATCGAGGAGGTGTGCAGCTGGGACACCTGGTGGGTCACGTAGGTGTCCATCGAGTCCCAGTCGAAGTGCTCGCGGGCATCTTCAAGGGCGTTCATGACCAGTTCGATGCCACCGTCGAGCAGACCGCGGGCATCGGTGTACATGCCGTTGTGGTCGCCCACGCAGAGTCCGTGGTGCTGGGTCGCGGCCCGGGTGACGCCGCCGATGATCCGGTGGCCCTCGGGGTGCAGGTCCGCCGGTCCGATCACCGCCGCGGCGGCGCCGCAGCCCAGGGTGAGCGAGGCGAACTCCGCCATGAACTCCTCCCGGGAGGCCATCTTCTCAAGCGAGTTGATCCGGTTGATGGTGGCTTCCTGGACCTTCCGCGTGTCCTCACCGTTGACGATCAGGACGTACTTGGCCTGACCGGCGTCGATCATGGAGCTCGCGAGCGTGATCGCGTTCACGAAGCCCAGGCAGGCGTTGGTGATGTCGAAGTTCATCGCCGAGGTGGGCAGTCCGAGGTCATGGTGGATCCCCACCGCCACCGAGGGCTCCAGGTGCTCACGGGACACCGAGGTGTTGATCATCATCGAGACGTCCTCCGGCGCGATCCCGGCTGCGGCCAGCGCCCGGCGACCGGCCTCCGCGGTCCCGGCACGAACGTCACCTGGCCCTGACCAGTGGCGGCGAGTCTTGACCCCCGCGACCCGTTGGAGCAGCCCGGTGGGCAGCTTGAGTCGTTTGAGCGCATCCGCCAGACGCCGGTCAAGGTCCTTCGATGTGAGGACCTCCGGGGCCTGTACCTCCTTCACGGAGAGGAGGGCGGCGTTGCGGTGATGAAAGGTAGCGTTTCCTGGCACCGGTCTAGTATCCCGTATGTGACGCGCACCGGCGAATCCCGCTACCGGATAGCATGAGTTCCATGACGTTCAGCCAGCACGGGTCCGGGGAGCACCACCGAAGCGCCGCCTCCACCTCCAGTCTCAAGGAAGCAGTCGAGCGGGGAGGCTTTTATCCATCTCTGGTGCTGCACACGCTCAGCGAGGCGCTCGACGAGCGTGAAGCCAGCCATCAGATCGTGCATGTGGACACCCATTTCGACATGGAGGAGGTCCATCGTCACATCACGGTGCTGGCGCTGGCCGAGGACATCATCGTCGTCGCGCACCTCGATGACCATGATCTGGAGGCCGACGACGGCCCCGCCTTCGGCCACGGCGACTCGCCTCATCCGCGACGAGCTGACACTGTGGCCCGGATCTCCACCGAGGTGGTCCCGGTCAGCCGGGTCCGCTCGCTGATTCTCTCCGAGGTCCACCGCAGCCCGGAGAACTTCACCCCGGATCGGTCGCTCGCCGAGGTCTCGCTGAACCTGACCTGGACCGGGGGAGCCCGGTTCGACACCTATCCGGCCGAGTGCGGAAACCCGGAGTGCGTGGCCGACCACGGGGACACCGGAAACTGGGTGCCCGAGGACATCGCGCTGCGGATCGCGGCCACCGCGGAGGGTGACACCGCCGTGGACGAGGCCCGCGGGTTCGTCCGGGCGCTGCGCCGAGCCTGCATCACGCACGCCCGCTGAGGCGCCCTCCGCGATGACCTCGAAGCCTCGCCCGCTGCCGGACGCCCCGGACTACGACGGCGCACACCTGCGCCATGTGATGACCTCAGCCGCCGCCTCGTTGGGCCTCTCGGGATTCCAGAACCGGCTGGGCCTGCCCGAGGCCTCAGCCACGGTGGTGCTGATGGTCGATGGTCTCGGCGACGCGCTGCTCGCCCGCTATTCCGGGCACGCCCGCTTCCTCGCCGCCGCCTGGCGCAGCTCCAGCGCGGAGATCCTCGACGTCGGGGTGCCCACGACGACGGCGGCCTCCCTGGCCTCCCTGGGGACCGGCACCACGCCGGGGCAGCACGGGCTGGTCGGCTACGACGTCCTCGCGCCGGAGCTGGATCGCACGGTCAACATGCTCGGAGGCTGGGACGCTGAGATCGACCCGGTGCAGTGGCAGCGGCACCCCTCGGTGCTGCTCCGGGCCCACGCGGCCGGGGCTGCCGTGCTGACCGCCTCACGGCCGAAGTTCGTGGACTCCGGACTCACCCAGGCGGTGCTGCGCGGCGGCGAGTTCCGCGGCGCCGCCCGGATGGACGCCCGCTTCAGCCTCACTGCGGAGTGGATCCAGCAGCAGCGCACCAGCAGCGGTGTGCGGCAGGGACCCGCCCCCCGTCAGCTGGTGTACCTCTACGTCGATGAGCTTGATAAGACCGGTCACCGCTACGGCGTGGACTCCGCGCAGTGGCTGCAGATGCTGGAGACGCTCGACGCCGAGGCGGAGCGCTTCACCGCCGGACTGCGCCGCCGCTACGGCGACCAGGTCTCGGTGGTGCTGACCGCAGACCACGGGATGATCGACATCGCGGCCGAGAACCGGCTCGACTTCTCCGGGCAGACGGCGCTGCTGGACGGGGTGCGCCATACCGGCGGCGAGCCGCGACTGGTGCAGCTCTATGCCGAACCCGGCACCGCGCCCGAGACCATCGCCGCAGCCTGGGACAGCGAGTATGGCGACCGCGCCTGGGTCCTGACCCGCGCGCAGGCCGTCGCTGCGGGCTGGTTCGGAGAGGTGGAGGACCGGGTCTCGGGGCGCATCGGCGACGTGCTGGTGGCCGCGCACAGCGATATCGCGCTCTACCACTGTGACCGGGTGGGCCAGGCGCCGATGGACATGGTGGGTCAGCACGGCTCGCTCACCGAGGCCGAACGTCGGGTGCCGCTGCTGCGTCTGGGGGCCTGAGGCCTCCTTGCTGCCCGACGTTGGCAGCGTCGGATCCCCCCGACCCATCAGGCTCACGTGCCGGGTCGGCTTCACCAAGGCGCTCCAGTGAGCCGAGATCAGAGCCCGGGGGAGGTCACCGGGACGAGACCTCGAGTCCGGCGCGCAGCTGGGAGGCCGCCCGGGCGGGACGAGCCAGCCGGCGCTCAGTCGTTCTTGGAGCCGAAGAGGATGTCGTCCCATTTCGGCATGCTCGCCCGCCGAGGGGGTGTGCGTTTCCGCGGCTTCTCCGCAGGATCCTCTGGCTCGGTCGGCTCGGTCGGCTCGGCGGCCTGATCGGCGGGCGCTGGCGCTTCACCTGCAGCAGACTCACCTGCCGAAGCCTCACCGGTGTCGGCGCTGCGGTCCTCAGGCTCACCCTCGTAGGCGAAGCCCCAGGCGTCGAGCCGGCCGTCGTTGGCACCGGTGTCGGAGGCGTTGGTGCCCTGCGGTGCGGCCGCCGCCGGGGCGTCCCCAGCGGACTCCTCGGACCCTTCGGCGGTCTCGTCGCCACGCGTCTCGGTCGCATCAACGTCGGTGCCTGTGGTCTCGGCGTCATCGGCCGCGGGGTGCTGCACCGGGCGCAGCCGTGGGATCGGAACCGTGGAGTGCTCCTCGTCCTCTGGCCCTGTCGGCGTGCTGCCCGGAACCGCAGGCGTAGCCGCGCTGTCACGGTCCTGTGGGTCTTGTTTGTTGAGCATCAGAGCGAGCCGATCATCGGCCTCGGCGTCGGCGCCCAGGCGCTGGCCGCGCCGGGCGCGCAGGACGTCGAGCAGGTCCTCATGCTCGTGGCCTTCACCGCGAGCCCCGGCACCACCACGAGCTCCGGAGCCACCGCGACGGGCGGCGTCGCCGCGAGCTCCTGCGTCACCCCG